>JALYUR010000017.1 GCA_030853635.1 Vulcanimicrobiota bacterium
GCGGTTCAAGCGCAAAGCGGATCGCTCCACGTTCCGATCGTCGCGTCGGCGCCGGCGGTCGACGGAACGCTCGGCTCGCCCGTTTGGCAACAGGCGCTGACCGTTCATCTTGGCTACGATCGCCGGACGCGCGGTCCTACCGTGGAAGACACGACGGTACGCCTGCTCAGCGACGGCAAAGCGCTCTACGTCGCTTTTCAGGCCATCCAAACCCGCACGCCTGTCGTGTCCAACCAGCGTTCGAACATGGTCGGCGTCGACACCGACGATGAAGTGAAGGTCGCGCTTTGGCCGGGCGGGTCTCACGGATTCTCTTACCAGTTCATAGCGACGCCGCTTGGAACTCGCTATCAATACTCATCCGAGAACCTAGCGTACGAGCCGACCTGGGATGCGGTGGGGCGCATCGGACGCAATGCGTATGTTGTCACGATGCGCATTCCGCTGTCGATCATGCGCGGCGCTAGGCCGGAAGCATGGCTGATTCAACTCGCACGCTACTAGGTGACGACCGGCTCGCTTTACGGTTATAGCGGCGGTGCGGACTGGACGGGCACCGACGATGTGAACTACGCTCGGCCGCTGAGCGGGATGCCGGCGCTCGTGGCGTTGCGCCCCCAGCCCCGCGTGGCGGTCTATGGCCTGGGCGCTCTTGCAGCGCAAAGCGCCGGCGGGCCCACCTCGCGCAGCGGCGTCGACCTCTCAATTCCTATCACGAACAGCTCGTCGTTCATAGGAACCATCCATCCTGACTTTTCCAACGCCGAGAAGGACCAGGAGACGATTTCACCGACCGCATTCCGGCGTTTCTTTTCAGAGACGCGGCCGTTCTTCACCCAGGGCGCGAACTTCTACAACTACATGGAGTGCGACGCGTGTCCCAACGAACAATCTCTCTACACGCCGGCCATTCCCACGCCCCGCACGGGTTATGCGGTGGAAGGCACCCAAGGACCGTTCACTTTTGGCAGCTTCGACGCGGTCGGCGTGGCCCGCAACGATAACGCTCAATCGCTCATCTATAAGACCGCGCCGCGCACGCTGTTCGTATCCGCTCAACGAGTCGCCGTCGACATGCCCGGCTTCAAGGACGACACGCTGCAATTTGCTACCAAGTGGAGCGATTTGCTGCACAAGTTCGTCTATGCCAACTACGGCTTGGAATCGGGCAGCCTTGTCACCAATCCGGACGACGCGAGGTTCGCCGAGTTCGGTGGAGGGTATTTCAGCGGCCAGACGTTCACGGGCGGCGGCATTCGCAAGATCGGCTCGCAATACAATCCGTACGATGGTTTCTTTTCGAACAACGATATAGCAGGTTATGGTCTTTTCACCGATCATACGTGGCAGCCCGTGGGTGGAAAAGTCCGGTCGATCGACGTGAATTTCTCCATCGACCGGTATCACGGCGCGATGGGTCTCGACCAAAGCGACAACAACGCCAATTTCGACGTCGTAACGCGCAGCCTATGGGAGTTGTCCACGCAAACGGGCTCGAGCTACTTGGCCCTTAATGGGGCGCTCGGCGGATCCGCGCGCAGCGTCTTTTCGCCGGTCACGCAGAACTCAACGTCCCTGACTTATCATTCGGGAACCGCCACTCCGACCCGATTCACGTACGCAAGGGGGCGCTATGGTGACGGCCGGCTCGACAGCTTTTTCCGGTCCACTACCTTGAAAGTGGGACCCCGCGGTTCGCTGAGCTTGGAAGCCGACGATACCCGTCAATACCTAGACGATGGCAACGCCAACGTGCAGTGGCTGGAGCGGGCGAGCTTTGCGTATCAACGGGATGCCAACAGCTCGTTTGCCATCGGCGTGCGGCGGTTCTTCGGCCCCCCGCCGGTCCCCAACGGCGGGTCGAGCTGTGCGCTCGCCGTTTGCACCAATCTGTCATTTGCGTTCCATCAGCGCCTCCGGCACGACGAACTTTACGTCATCTACGGCAGCGCCGACCAGCCGATCACGCAACCGCAGCTGCTCTTCAAAGTCATCCACTACTTCGGCGCCGAGAAGGGCACGTGAGCTGGGCGTGTGCCTATGGACAAAGCCGCCAGCCTCATGTTATCATCGGCTCACCTAATTACTTAGGTAGGAGTTAGATTGGCCCGTACGAAGTCGCCTACCCTCACAGAAGTCGAGCAGCGGCTGATGGAAATAGTATGGGATCGGCGCAGCGCGACGGTAAGCGAAGTGCTGGCCGACCTCTCTGTCCAGCGCAAAGTCGCCTTCAACACGGTGCAGACGACCATGCGGATCCTCGAAGACAAGGGTTACCTCAAGCACAAGGCCGAGGGCCGCGCCTTTCGGTACTATCCGCTGATCGCGCGCCGGCAGGCCTCCGCGAGCGCCGTCAAGCAGCTCCTCAACCGCTTT
This sequence comes from Vulcanimicrobiota bacterium, assembly GCA_030853635.1. GTDB lineage: Bacteria > Vulcanimicrobiota > Vulcanimicrobiia > Eremiobacterales > Eremiobacteraceae > Mawsoniella. The sequence continues at coordinate 2,377 of JALYUR010000017.1, forward strand.
TTCGACGGTGCGCCCGGCCGGCTCGCCATGGACCTGCTCGCCAATGAACGTCTGGATGACCAAGAACTGGCACAACTGCAAAGCTTGATCGACCGTGCGAGGCGCGCCGAGTGAACGAAGAACGCCTTGTAGTCGCCCTGTTTAACGCAAGCTGGCAAAGCATCGCGTTGGTTTTTGGGGTGGTGCTCGCCCTGCGCGCCTTGAAAGCTACTAACGCCAGCACTCGCTGCGCCGTTTGGAGTGGCGTTGTGTTCATCGCGCTCGCGCTGCCCCCGATCGATTATGCGACCACGCGCAGTGCCGTCGAGCCCGCGCCCGCGAGTTCCATCGCGGCGACCGTCCAGATCCCCACCACCACCTCGGCCCCCGCCACCACCGTGCGGCCCGTGCGCTTTGCCGCCGCAGCGACCTCGCACGCTCGGGCCGTTGCCCGACCGGTGTCGGAACGGGATTACATCCAGCCGCCCGCCATCGCGAAAATTGCTGCCGTGCCCTTGTCGCTAGCGGCAACGCTGCAGCGCTTTGCTCGCGCGGCGTTTCGGTTTTGGCTATTGGGAATCGCTGTGTTCGGCATGCGATTAATATTCCAAATGGCCCGTTTGTATGCGGCAAAGCGTAGCGTCGAAATCGTCGACCCGCTTCCTTTTGCGAAGATTCCCACGATGCGTCGATCCGTGCGGCTGGGGCTATCGGATCGAGTTAGCGTGCCATGCGTGTTGGGGCTTTTCCGGCCGATCATCGCGTTGCCACGGTTCTTGGCGTCCCAGCTTCCGGCCGCTGATTTGCAGCGCATCGTCTTGCACGAAAGCGCGCACCTTGCGCGCTGGGACGATTGGTACAACTTTGTGGAGCAACTCGCGCTCGTCGTGCTTTTCTTCAACCCGGCGCTGTATTACATCGTCCGACGCATCGGCGTCGAGCGCGAAATCGCCTGCGATGATCAGGTGATAGCGAAGTGCCACAACCGCATCACCTATGCGCAATGCCTGACCGACCTAGCGCGCCACTGTACGGCTCGGCGGGCGCTTAGCGTGCCCGGCTTTCTCACCACGCGTCATCAGATTTTGGTCCGCGTCGAGCAGATCCTCGATCACGGGCACGACGCATCGCCGCAGATCGGCGCCAAGGCGGCCGGCGCCATCGCGGTCTTGACCGTCGTCGGCATCGCGCTGAGTCAAGTCGGCTTACCGGTGCTCGCCGCTTCGAGGTCCGCTGCGCGCTCGCGTTCGCTGGGTGCCCACGTCGCCTTACCGGTGCTGCCGTTGGGCGTCGTCAAGCCGGGCGTGCCACACCGGCCGGGCGCGGCGAAGCACGCGATCGCCGCAGCGCAGCCTATCCGACCCGTCCGTGCAGTCAAGAGCATGGTCGCGCAGCCCATCTCGCGCCTGGCGTCCAAGACGCCGCGCCCGCTAACGCGCGTTAAAGCCGGCGGGCTAGAATCGCTTCCGGTCTCTACCCCAGCTCTCGCGCCCAAGCTCGGCCGCCCGCCGGTTGAAGCCCCAAATGTCGTGGCCGTTGCCGCTACACCGCCGGGGTCCCCATCCGAGACTGCGTCGCTGGCGGCGACTGAATCCTCGTTGGCCGCGGCTGCGCCCGAAGCGGCGCCGCAAGCCGCCGCTGACAGCGCGGCGAGCGCCCAAGCCTCGGGCGACGGCGCGCAGGGTTCGCTTGGCGCCTACAACCGCTTCACCGTCGATGAAGTCATCGAACTGCACGATCATGGCGTAAGCCCGGCTTTCATCGCCCAGTTCGAGCGAGCCGGTTATGGCAACCTGGCGGCGGAGCAGCTGGTCCGGTTGCGCGATCACGGCGTCTTGGCCTCGTTTGCGGGCAGCATCGCCGCGTTCGCTCGACAACAGCCCGACGTCCAGACGTTGATCAACCTCCGCGATCATGACGTCAGCGCATCCTTTGCAAATTCGCTCGCGCTTAGCGGGTTGCGCGCGATCTCATTCGATCAGCTCATCGAGCTTCGCGACCATGGCATTAGCGCCGCTTACTTGAGTTCGTTGGCCCGCTTGGGCTACGATGGGCTCTCGGCTGCCGATGCGATCAACCTGCGCGACCACGGTGTGACCGCATCTTACGTCCAACACGTCCGTCGCGATCTCAACTCGGCAAGGCTATCGGTCGCCGAGCTGATCCGTTTGCGCGATTCAGGAATATGATGCTCGTTCTGCTCGCGGCGGCCGCCTTACGGTACGCCGCTGATGGTGACGCTGCAGTTCAGACTTGGAGCGTGCAGTGCAACTCAGCTCGCACGAGCGTATCGCTTGACACCAAATACGAGGAGCGCACCCCGCGCGGCAACTCGCTCGATGAGGAGTCACACGAGGTCGCGCTTGCCGATCTAGGCTCGAAGCTGCCGGGTCTGACCAAAGACCAGGTCTTTGCCCACGCCGCGCACGTTCACTTCCGCAGAGTGCACGATGCCGGAACCCTCGAATACGACGGCTTGATCCACGACGGCTCCGGTGGCGGCGATTTCCAGATCGTTTTCAATCCCCGGTTCGCGACCGAACTGCAACGGCGGGGCATCGGCACGCCGAGCGCGGTGCAGCAGCGCCGCCTCACGCTCTTAGGCGCCGACTCTTCGTACTTGGACCTGCTGGCACGCTACGATTTTGAGCGGCCGAACGTCGGCCAACTACTCGATCTGCTCGAGCACGGCGTCTCGGCGGATTACCTGCGCGGCATGGCGGCGCTGCGTTTAACGCCGCATTCGATCGACGGGATCGTCCGGGCGCGGGATCACGGCGTTACCCCGGAGTACGCTCGCTCGCTTCTAGACGCCGGCTACCGTTCGCTTTCGCTGGACGACCTCGTTCGAGCCCGCGATCATGGGGTGAGCGCCGACTTGGTGGCCGCCTTCAAATCCCAGGGGTACGTCGGTATTCCGATGGATCAAATGGTGCGTCTGGAAGATCACGGCGTGTCGGCGGATTTCATTCGTGGCATGAAGGCGCTTGGCTATGCGCCGGGCGCCGAAGATTTGATCCGCCTGCGCGATCACGGCGTTACCCCGCAATACGTGGCCGACCTGCGCAGGCGCGGCTACAACAACAAACTTTCGGTCGAGGATCTCATAAGACTCCGCGACAGCGGCATCTAAGCAGTTGAGCGGCCAACTCTAAAAAGCGTTGGGTCGTCTAGACAAGCGCCGTCCGGCAAGAACTTGCGGCCGCGGCTGAGAACTGTCAATCACATCGACAATTGTACCGTCGAAAGCCAAGCCAAGCACTGAAAGGCCCCAAGATGCTTAAAGCCTCGGCCCGCGTTTTAATTGTCCTGTTGGCGTTTGTTCTCAGCGCCGCCGTCGCAAGCGCGGCGGAAAACACGGGACCGTCAGCCGAGGCGTCATCCGGGCCCCAACCTTACGTTTCTTTTATGAAAGGAGCGGCCCTCGAATCGGGTTTGATACCGATCGTCCGTAAAGCCGGCGCCATATATTTTCAGTTGTCGAAAGATCAACTGGGCCAAGACTTCATCGAAGTTTCCGTGCCTACGACGGGTCTAGGCGGCTTCGGCCCGGCTGCCGGCGAGCCGTACGTGGCGCCGGCTCGCATCTTCCGCTTCGAGCGCGTGGAAAACAAAGTCGTTCTGCGCTGGCCGAACACGCTCGCCGAGGTCACGCCGCATACGCCGCAGGCCACTGCCGCGAGCGAATCCCTTCCCAACTCGGTCATAGCCGTCGTTCCCATCCTAGCCGAAGACCCCGTCAACGGCACGATCGTCATTCCGGCCTCGCCATTTTTGGGCGATGTCGCTTTCTACGAGGCGGTCTTTCAGACTGCGATCGACAACCCGCTGCACGGCTATCATTTGGACTCGTCGCGCACGTTCTTCAACCAAGCCAAGGCTTTTCCGCAAAACGACGTGTTGCGCGTGAGCCAAACATGGGCCAGCTCGAACCCGAATTTGATCGACAACGCGCCGGATGCCCGCAGTCTCGAAGTGGGAATGACCTACAACATAGTCGCGACCCCGAACACCGGCTACATGCCACGTTTTGCTGATCCGCGCGTCGGCTATTTCGAACAGCCGTTGCTCGACTTTGGGCACGACCGGGCCGATCCGCGCAACATTTACTACGTGTCGCGCTGGAACTTCGCGCCGCAGACTCTTGGCAGACCGTCGCAAGCCACTCACCCGATGACGTTTTACATCAGCAACAACGTACCGGTGGACTACCGCAACGTCGTAAGGCAATCGCTTCTTATCTGGAACGACGCCTTTCGCAAGATCGGCGTCCTCAACGCGGTGCGGGTCGAACAGCAGCCCGACGATCCGAGTTGGGATCCCGATGATATCCGCCACAACATGGTGCGCTGGATCGACACGACGTCGCCGCAGTACGGCGCGGAGGCGCTCATCATCACCGATCCGCGCACCGGCGAAGAGGTCAACGTCGGCATCAACGTCGATGCGGTCGAGGGCCGGCTCGGCCGCGTCTACCGCTACGTGGTAGCTCCCACCCGGGGGCTTCCCGATAGCGAATCCCTAGAGCGCCAATTCACCATCGACATGTTGCGCGGAACGGTGCTGCATGAAACCGGTCACGACATGGGCTTGCAGCACAATTTTATCGGTTCGATGGCCTATACCGCAAAGCAATTGCAAAGCAAAGCCTTTACCGGCCGTTACGGCATCACTACTTCAGTAATGGAGTACGCGCCCATCAACCTATGGCCCAAGGGAGCGCCGCAAGGCGACTACGGGCAGAACGTGCTGGGGCCCTACGATTATTACGCCATTCGCTACGGCTATGGATACATCGCCGGCGCTCACAGCCCGCGCGATGAGATACGCACGCTTCACCGCTGGGCATCTCTGTGGTCGAATCCGATGTATCGGTTTGCTTCCGATGAGGATGCCTTTTTTCAGCGCGGCCATGCGATCGATCCGCGCGTGCAGCAAGACGATTTGACCAACGATCCGCTGAGGTGGTGCGGTACGCAGCAGAACATGATGCATTCCCTCATGGACGCCGTCGACCGCCGTTTTCCCGTGGCCGGCCATTCCTATGACGAGGCGCGCGCGGCGTTCATGGCGCCGCTGAACTACTATCTGCGCTGTTCGACGATGGCGGCGCACACTATCGGCGGCGAGTATCTGTCGCGCGCAAATGCCGGCGATCCCGGCCTCGCCGTGCCGTTGCGGCCCGTGCCCAAGTCCGAGGAGCGCCGGGCCTGGCAGCTGCTCGCGACCGGCCTATTCTCGGACGCCGCTTGGCGCTTCAATCCGAACGTCCTGGACCGGCTGACCTATGCGGAGGTCTCGTCCTTCAACGGCGCGACTTGGGTCTACGACCCGACCCCGCGTCACGACGTGCCGGTCGTCGAGATCGCCGCGGCGGCGCAGGAGCAAGCGCTAGACGAACTTTACGCGCCGCTGACCCTGCAGCGCATTGACGATCTGCCCACCAAGTACGCGCCCGGCGCGACGATGAATCTAGCCGACTTATTCGACTGGTCGAAAGCCACCGTGTTCGGCGACGTAGGAAACGGCGGCGTTGCCAAATCCGGCGTCGTGCGCCGCAATCTGCAAATGCGTTTCACCAAGCGCATGGCCCGGCTTTGGACGGCACCCATGGCCGGAACGCCTCCGGACGCTCAAGCGCTCGCGCGCCTGCAGCTTGTGGACCTCGCGCGCGACGCGACATCGGCTTTGCGCCGCTCGAACATGGATAGTCTCACGCGGGCGCACCTCGAAGCGCTGCGCGCCCTGGCCAACCAAGCCTTAGATGCGCGGGCCGTCCTTGCGCCGCCGCTGCCCCCGCCGCAAGGCGCCCTGCCCAACATGCCGTGGCCGCCGTCTAAAAGTTAACGCCTAACGCTTTAACCAAAAACGCGTACTTGTCGGCCGTCTCCTCGATGTATTTCGAGACCGGCGTGCCGCCGCCGTGACCGGCATTATGCTCAACGCGCAGCAAGACCGGCGCGGAGCCGCTCTGCGCGCGTTGCATGGCGGCTGCAAACTTGAACGAATGCGCCGGGAATACCCGGTCGTCGTGATCCGCCGTCATGATGAGCGTCGGCGGATACGCGGTTGCTTCCCGGACGTTTTGGTAAGGCGAATACGCGTAGAGAGTCTTGAACTGCGCCGCGCTGGTATCTGAAGACCCGTAATCGCCGACCCACGAATAACCGATCGTAAATTTCTGAAAGCGCAGCATATCCATCACGCCGACCTCAGCGATGCAGGCGCCGAACAAATCGGGATGCTGCGTTTCGGCCGCCCCGATCAGCAAACCGCCGTTGCTTGCTCCGTTGATCGCCAGCTTAGGCGTCGACGTCCACTTGTTGTCGATGAGATAGTGCGCCGCAGCCACGAAATCGTCGAAGACGTTCTGCTTGTTGGCCAGCATGCCGGCCTCGTGCCATCTCTCACCGTACTCGCCGCCGCCCCTGATATTTGCGACCGCATAAACGCCGCCCATCTCCATCCACTCGATCGCGCCGATCGAGAAAAACGGGTTGATCGAAATGTCGAACCCGCCGTACGCGTAGAGAATAGTCGGCGCGCTGCCGTCGCGAGCTAGACCCTTCTTGTAGGAAATGAACAGCGGCACGCGCGTGCCGTCCTGGCTATTGTAGAACACCTCTTCGGTGGTGAACTGGGAGGGGTCGAAGTTGAGCCTGGGGGACCTTATCAGCCTGCTCCGGCCGGTGATCACGTCGTACTCGTAGCCGGTGGTCGGCGTGGTGTAGCCGCTAAAAGCGTAGTACGTCTTCGTGTCGTTTTGATAGCCGCTGAAGCCGACGACCGTGCCGAGTCCCGGCAGTCCGACGTCCCTAATGGCATGGCCGCCGCGATCGAAAACACGCACCACCGAGTGCACGTCGTGCGAATAAGTGATGACGAAACGTCGCGCGAGATAGCTTGCGGACTGCAGCGCATCGCTTGATTCGGGGACGATCGTCGTCATCCGGCTGGGCCGGCGCACGTCGATCGCGACGATCTTGCTGCGCGGCGCATCCTTGTTCGTCTGAATGTAAAACCGCGCGCCGTCGTTTGCGACGAAGTTCCACGCCGCGTCGTTTTTGGTGAACAAGCGGCGCACCATCCCGCTCTTATCTTGGAGGTCGCGAACGAATAGCCGGTTGCGCGGGCTTCCGTCATAGGTGCCCAAAACGAGATATCGGCCGTCCTCGGTCACGTCCGCGCTCACTAACCAGTCGGGATGATCCGGCCGTTGGTAGACGAGCCTGTCGTCGGTCTGCGGCGTGCCGAGCCGATGAAAATAAGCTTTGTGGTTCTTGAAAGCGGCTTTTAGGACGTCCTTTTGCGGCGCATCGTAACGTTCGTAGTAAAACCCGCGGTCATCGGGCAGCCACGATGCGGAACCGAACTTGCTCCATTGCAACACATCGGGCAAGTCGTGCCCGGTGTCGACGTCGCGAACGTGCCACGTCTCCCAATCGGAACCGGCGCTGCGCGTTGAATACGCCATGTACTTGCCGTCGAGCGTGAAACCCGTGCCGCCGAGTGCGACAGTGCCGTCGGGCGACAGCGTGTTGGGATCGAGCAACACCCGGCCATGTCCGGTCGGCGAATCCGCGACGTAGAGGACCTGCTGATTTTGCAGACCGCTGTTGCGATAATACAGGTAGTGCTTGCCCGCGCGGAACGGAACGCTCAGCCGCTCGTAATTGTAGAGCTCCTGCAGCCGCGTTCGAATCTTGGCGCGCTGCGGGATCGCATCGAGGTACCGGCGGCTCAAGTCTTTCTCGGCCGACGCCCAAGCTTGCGTCTGAGGCGAATCGACGTCTTCCATCCACCGGTACGGGTCAGCGACCTTCGTTCCGAAGTAATCGTCGACGACATCGCCGCGTGGGGCGGGCGGATAAGCCAAACCGCCCGCGGTAGCCGCCGAAACAGGCATTGCGCCGCCCGACCCGGCCATCAGAGCGAAAAGCACGAGGGTTAGCGAGAGTCTCTTCATCCGTGGCCTCGTTGCGGATCCATGGCCTAGGTTGTCAGCGGTTGGCGTTATAGATTGATGCGGCTCAAGAGCCCTTGCGCGAACGGGGGCGCGAAGTGGGTTAAAACCTGCGGGTTGCTCTTGATGAGGGAGATAGCCGCATCTTTGAGACCTTGCGGGTTAGTTCCGTTTTGGGAGACTAGGCCGGTGATCTGCTGCGCCAGGTCGCCTTGGCCGTTTTGGCGGGCGTTGTCGGCAGCCGTCTGCATGTGATCGCTTAACTCGCCGCTACCCATCGAAGAAACATGGTCTGTGGCAGCTTGCTCCACGGCTTGGGGATCGGCATCGCCGCCGGTCACGCGCTGCAGCAGGCCTGAAAACTCGTTCATCATAGAAAACGCCTCCAATCGATTGCTAAAAGTGGTCTAAAAGCCGGCGAAGTAGCAGTATCGCTCGGCGCACGGTTTTGTTGTGTTTGGGTTTTCGAGCTCCTTGCCCTGTGCGCGGCCAACGCAGGATCACAGCAGTGCAGACCGGCGGCGAGGCGGCCGCCCAAAAGGCCGCGAAACGCTTTGAATGAAAAAATATACAGAGCGCATGGGCGCGGTCAGCTTCATGCTATCCGTCGTTCTGTTAGGCGCTCCGGCCTTTGGCCGCGCCGCGACCCTCTTGACGTTTCGAAAGCTCGTGAACGTTTCGAGCGCGCAGATCGCGCCGGATGGGAAGCGCATCGTTTTCGTGCGCGGCGTTCGGAACTACTCGGCCGATCGCTTCGACGACACGCTGATGCTGGCCGACGTCAGGGGCAAAACGCTGCGCGCTCTGATTAGAGCCCGGGGCCTCTCCGCGCCCGCATGGGCTCCCGACGGCCACCGCCTGGCGTACCTTGCGAAAGGACGCAACGGACAGGACCAAGTTTTCGTGCTTGCGTTAATGGGCGCCAGGCCGCACGTCGCCACCGCCGCTAAGCGAGATGTGGAGCAATTTGCGTGGAGTCCCGACGGCCACACCATCGCCTACGTCACCGAGGATGAGCAACCGAACAAGGCCGCGATCGCGCGGCACGACGACCTCTTCGACATCCACGATGACGGCTATCTCACGAGCGAAGCCCCGCGGCCGTCCCACATCTGGACGGTTTCCGCCGCCGGCGGCCGAGCGCGGCGCCTCACGTCGGGTTCGTGGAGCGTGCTCGAGACGGCGCCGCCCTTTGTCGGCGCGCCGACCGCGCCGTCCTGGTCGCACGACGGCAGTACGCTTGCTTTCACGCGCCAAGCCGACGCTGATGACGGCGACAGCGACCGCACGACTATTGCCACCGTGAACGCAAGAACGGGCGTCGTCAAGGCGCTCACGTCGCATCGGCAATACGATTACGCGCCGGTGTTCTCTCCGGTCGGCCGCACCATCGCTTACCTTTATCCGCACGGGCCCGGCCCCATAAGCGTTCTAGACGTGTTCGCGTCGCGCGGAATCGGCGACGGAATTGACGCGACCGCGCAACTCGACCGCGACATCACGAGCGTCGCATGGATGCCCGGCGGCACGTCGTTGTTGGTGCTGGGCAACGATGGGATCAGCACTTCGTTGTGGTTGCAGGGTATGAACGGCGGTGCCCGACGCCTCAGTTTGGGCGATCTATCACCGTCCGAGATCAGCGTCGCCAAAAACGGTACGATGGCGATGGTCGCCACCTCGCCCACCTCGCCGTCCGAAGTGTACGTCATGCCGGGTGTTGACAGCGCCCCCAAGCGGCTCACTTCGTTCAATCGGTTCTTTGGCCGTCTGTCCCCGGCGCGCTCCCAAGAGTTGACTTGGACCGCGCCGGACGGACATCGTAGTGACGGCGTTTTGACCTATCCGGTTGGCTTTGCAGCGGGCCGCAAATATCCGCTCGTCCTGCGCATCCACGGTGGTCCGGAGAGCGCTTCGGGCGCCGCATTTAATAGCGGCGAGGGCACTTTGCGTTATCTGCTCGCCTCGCGTGGGTATCTCGTGTTCCAGCCGAACTATCGCGGCAGCGACAATCTAGGAACGGAGCACGAGCACGCGATCTACCGTGACCCAGGCCAAGGGCCCGCAGCTGACGTGATGGCTGGCATCGCGGCGATCGAGAATATGGGCATCGTCGATACATCGCGCATCGCCGTGACCGGCCACTCCTATGGCGGATACATGACGGCGTGGCTCATCTCGCACGAGCATATCTGGCGCGCGGCGGTGGCGGGCGACGCGATGGTGGACTGGAAACAGGAGTACGAACTTTCAGCTGCCGGTAACCTTGCGTGGGCTCGCGACTCGCTCGGCGGCACGCCGCAAGACCCGGCAAGCGCAGCGCTCTATCGCGACGGTTCGCCGATCACCTATGCTCACGACATCCGCACCCCGACGCTCATCATCTCCGGCACCGCCGATGAGACCGTGCCCGCGACCGAATCGTACGCGCTTTATCATACGTTGCGCGACGATGGCGTGCCCGTGCGCTTTGTCGGCATCCCCCGCGCTCACCACTTCCCAAGCGACCCGGTGAAAATCGAAGGCTATTATCGCGTCACGCTAGATTGGCTGGATCGCTACTTGCGCTAACCCAGGGTGCTACCCCTCAGATGATGGGAACATAGTCTTGACGCGTAATCCGACTTTAGAGAGCGAACCTATAACCGGATGGAACCTCCCGGCACAGATCAAAGCTATCAGTCAGCGGCAGCGCACCGGCGCGCGCGCCGCATCAAAGCCGCCACCCGCAAGATACGGGTTGGCGAAGACGACGGTTCCTTCGATCGTGCCTTTTGGGGCCAGTTCGAGCCGGCTGGACGGCTGGCGATGATGTTCGAGTTGTTTCTCGAAGGCTGTCGGTGGCAAGGAATCGATGGACGTAAACTTAGACTTCAGCGATCTGTTGTCAGCGTTAAACGCCGAGCGCGTTAAGTACTTGATCGTGGGCGCCCACGCGCTTGGATTCCACGGACGTCCACGCTTCACGAAGGACTTGGGTGTTTGGGTCGAGCCAACTCCGGAGAACGCCGCTCGCGTTTTTCGTGCGCTCGCTGTTTTCGGCGCACCGCTTGACGATCTGTCCGAAGCCGAACTTGCGCAACGAGACCTCGTTTTTCAGATAGGTGCTCCGCCAATCCGGATCGACATCATGACCTCAATCACCGGGGTAAGGTTTGAAGACGCATGGAACGACAAAGAGAACAGCACTTACGGCGATGTGCCTGTCCGGATTCTAGGTCGTCAGCACCTCGTCGCCAACAAGCGCGCGACCGGTAGAACTCAAGACTTGGTCGATCTCGAAACGTTGGAAAACGAGAGGGCGTGATCGCTGAGTTTAGGTCGCGTTAGCCGGCGCAACGCTCAGGGCAGACCCACCCGGTAGAAATCTCCGCCGTCGATCCACATGCGCTGCATCAGACCTTCGGCCGGAGTATCGAAGCGCACGCGCGAGCTGCCGGCTACAAACGAGCCGTCCTTTTGCGGTATGAGCGGGTCCACGCCATCAAACGTGAGTCTGTTACCGACGATGACGACACGCGTAACGGCCGGCTCACCCCAGATCACGTTTTCATAACGGCCGGCATACGCATCCCATGCGCTGGGGTGTGAAAAACTGTGTGGTCCACGATACGAAGCGTTGAAATAAAGCGTCGACCCGTAGTTGAAGCCGTCGATCGTCTTTTTCCGCGTACGGTGGAAGTTGAGGACGTACGTCCGAAGCCTTGGATCGTCGGTAGCAAAGGAGTCGCCGCCTTGGCCGACCATGCGATGACTGTTGCCCGCATCGTTTATGGTTAGAGTACGCCCGTTCGCCGTTACCGTCATAAAATCGCCGTCGCGGCTGGCATAGCGCCCGGCATAGTCCGAGGCGTTGGAGATAGCGGCGGGGTCGGCTGGCGGAGCCGGCGCTGGGGGCAGCGGCTCGCCGGCGCTTTGCGCTCGCAGCACGGCCATCGCGTAGCGGACGATCGCGCACGGATGCAACGGTGCCTCGACCAAGTTCGACATCGCCGCGACGCCGAACCCGCGCGTTAGGTTGGCCTGCATGCAGGCCGTATAGCCAGAGATGCCTCCGGTGTGGCCGATCAGATGATCGCCGTCTGTGTCGAAGATCGATAGGCCGTATCCGTAGCGCGTGTAAAACGCCGGCCACTCTGCCAGGCCGGCTCCTGCGGCGCCCGCGGGCTTGCCGTCCGATAATTTATCGGCTTGGGTCATCGCGGCAAAAGAAGCGGTGGAGATCAACTGCCGGCCGTCCTCTGTCTTGCCACCGTTGAGATACAAGCGCATGTAAGTAGCCATATCCGCCGGCGTAGAGATCACGGAACCGGCCGGATCGACGAAATCGTAATTTTGCGCAGGGACGAGCGTGGGGTTTTCGAGCACCGTCCGGTCCTGATCGCGTATGAGGTAGCCGACGGCCGCATCCGCCATGAGCTCCGGCGTGAAGTAAGCGGACGAACGCGTCATTCCGATGCGCGCAAAGACATCGGTTGCTATCTGATCTTGCCAGGGGCGTCTGCCGACCGCTGCCGCGATGGCGCCGACCGTCGCGAAGCCGTCGTTAGAGTACGACCACGACGTTCCCGGCGCAAAAACGGTGCGCGCATTGCGTAGCGCGGCCACCGCAAAGCCGTACGACGCGACGTCAGTGAAGTCGTCGGGAATGCCGGCGGTGTGCGAAAGAAGTTGGTGCACTACTATCGGCTTGCCGTTGCTGTCGATCTTCCACCACGGGAGATATGTCTGCACCGGCGCGTTGAGGTTCACCAGTCCGCGGTCGTGTTGCTGCAACAGCAGCAGCGCGGTCATCGACTTGGAGATCGAACCGATCGGGAAGCGGACAGCCGGCGTGACCGGCGCCTTCGAATCGACGTTTGCATAGCCTAAAGCGATGATTTTTAGCGTATGCGTGCGATCGGTGATCGCCACCGACATGCCCGGCGCGCCCTGCTCCGCGAGACTGCGCGGCGCGTAGGCGGCTATAGCTGCCAGCGCTTGGTCCATCGTCGGCGCCGGCTGTGCCGTTGCCGCGATCGGAACCAAGGTGCATAGCACGAAGGTTAGCGCCGCGTTGATCATAGCGCCAAAACCGCATCGTCTAGTCATAACCGCCGACCTCAGCATTCAGGCCCGTCACCGCTTAAAGGCACAGGTGCAAAACAGGCTTAGGATAAACCGATGAGTTTGAACCCCACCGACTTGACGGCGGTTCTATCAAACGTCACGGTATGTGCGCAACCTTTTTCGAGATTTATCCTTGAGAGCAAAGAATCAGCGAAATCCGTCCCTGCCGCCTGCTGATACTCCTTAAGTGCGGCCCATACGGCGTCTGCTCGTTCTACCGCCAGGCTGGAGACGCGCAGAAGCGTGCCGATCGCTTTGGAAATGTCGCGTCGTTGGTATCGGTACGCCGTCTCTAACACCCAGAACAGTTCGCACAGGACAACCGAGTTGATAAATCCCGGCTCGCCCGGCGAGCACCGAGCCTCAACTAGAGCCTGCGCTGCAAGTGCCTGCTTTGCGTCGTCGCGAACAAGCAATCGAACAAGTACGTTCGTATCGAGGCCGATCAACGTTTACTTGATCGCGAACTGGCACGTCGACGAATCGCACGAGCCATGTCTTCGAGGCTTACGCGGTGCTGAGGCTTTGGCAGTATCCCAGCTAGCTTCGATATGTGAACTGTTACGGGAATGAGGACGATCTTACCGTTTTCTTCCATGAACTCAAGCCGATCGCCGGGCTTGAGTTGAAGTCGTCGGCGGATCGCCTTGGGAATAGTTGTTTGACCCTTGCTGGTTAACGTCGAAGCAGCCATGCTTTACCGTTTCTCCTTACATAAACCAACGTTCCTTACTAGCTGGTAAGTATACCACGCAGAAGGTAGGGAAAGCAACGCGCCTCATGAACACTTCTAAAAGGCAACGCTCTAAATCGGACGTCTTAGCCGGCTAAGGCATAATCCCGCGCGCACGACTCAACCGTCGCGGACCTGGTTCAAGTCGGTCTCGGCCTTCCTTCCGAGCGTCGTCAAAGGCGATTGCGTTATCGCCGACTCGCTTGCAGAGCCTAGCGCCCTACCCGTGTCTGCTTGACTTGCTTTGGGCAGCGTCCAGGCTACCAGTGACAGCAAGCTTACCGTCAAGCCAGGAAAATTGGCGTGAAAACGTGCCGCCAGGCGAGCTTGCCAAGACAGGACGATAAAGCGCCGGCCGCTGACCAACGCGTCGATGATTTGGCGTGCGGCCGCAGGAGCGGAGATCGAACTAAACGGCAGCGTGGCGGAAAGCGCGAACCATGCGTATTCGCTGCTCTGATTGCCCTTAAACCATGCGTTTCGTGGACTGCCCGTTCGCATAAGGCCAGGGCACACCGTTGTGACTCGTACTCCGCTTTGCTGCAGTTCGGCGCCCAACCCCTCGGATAGCCCCACGAGCGCAAACTTACTCACGTTGTACGGCAACAAGTGAGGAACGCTGATCAAGCCGCCGATCGAAGCGATGTTGACTATTCTGCCCCGAGCGCGCCGCAGCTCGGGGAGTGCGGCCTTTATCATGTGCAGCGCACCCCACAGATGGGTGTCGAGCGCGTCTTTGTAGTCGTCCATAGTCATAGAATTCATCGGTCCGACGGCAATCGTCCCGGCATTGTTGATGATCACGTCCAAACCGCCGAAGCGCGCAACGATGGCGCTTACAAAATCGTCGGCCTCCTGCGGATGTCGCACATCGCACGGTGCGGCCAGCACCTCACCGAGCGGTTGCAGACCCGCGAGCGCCGCATCTAAGGCCGTCGAATCGCGTCCGCAAATCGCGATGCGAGCGCCGCGGCCCAGCAGCTCGCGCGCTAATTGTAGCCCCAGTCCTCGGGATCCGCCGGTCACGGCGACAGTGCGTCCCCTCAAATCGTATTTTCGCAAACGCTTCCACGCAAGGCGCGCTAACAGTGCAGACGACAACGCGGCCGCTGCTATACTTTGTGGCCTCATGCTGCATCGGTTCCCATTCAAAGCGCCAAACCGCTCCGCCGGCAGGTTCGCGACTCTCAAATGAGCTGCGCTTCCACCGTCCGCTCGTGATCGGCCAGGTTTCCGGTGTTGCGGGTCGCGGCCTTTTCAAATAGAAGGATTTGCGTTCCAGGCCTCGCGATCGGGCGATGCTCCACCCCGTGCGGCACCATAAGTAATTCGCCCGGCCCGAACTCGACTTCGCCTTGCAGTCCGTCGCGTTTGTACTGCATACGGATGCCGCCTGCTATGATGAAGAAGACTTCGTCCTCGTCGTCGTGATGGTGCCAGACGAACTCTCCTTCGATCTTCGCTATCTTGACGGCAAAATCGTTCGCCGTCGCCACGATCTTTGGGCTCCAAATCTCGTCAAACGTCGAGAACTTATCGCGCAAAGATATCTTCGACAAAACATTCATCGAGCAAGTCCTCCCCAGTGCTCCGGCATATGGCCTATCTATTGAGCTCAGCGTAACTTTGCGCAGTAGCCCACGAAGACTAGTCGAAAAAGCGGCAGGCGATGACTAGCGTTAAGAAAGTAGCGAAAAACATGGGTCGCAAAACCCTCGGCAAAGAAAAGCTTCCCTGGTTGTGGGCAGGTGCCCACAACAGCGTGGGCGAATGCCCTTCGAGTGACGATTAGCGCAGCGAAACTAGCGCAGAGTTTGGGCGGCCGAAAGACCTTGGGTAAAAACGTCCGCTCGGAGCTGGAACTTCATGATATAGTCGCTCAGGGTCTCCCTGCAGTAATTCTAGAGTCCTTAGTCAAGAATAAGCTGATAAGCAGAAAGCAAGCCGACTCGATCGTGCCTCGCAGGACGGCTGGGCGCCACAGGGCGAGTGGCAAACGCCTCAATGCCGAGCAGTCAGAACGCATCGCGCGGGTAGTGAGGACAGTGGAGTATGCTAATGAGGTATTCGGAAGCGAGAGCAAGGCTCGTGACTGGCTTCACACGACGAATGCGGCTCTGGACGGGAAACGGCCGATCGATTTGGCCACAACCGAAACCGGCGGCCGGATCGTCGAGACGATACTGACTCGTATAGACTACGGCGTCTATTCCTAGGTGCGCTTTTGGCGCATATGCAGGCGCGCTCATCACAAGCCGGACGGTGAAGGCGCCCGCTTAGTCGGCGGCCGTTGGAATCGCCCTGGTCGCCCCGTAATATATGGTTCGCTCAATCTTTCGCTGGCCGCGCTGGAAGTTCTCGTCCATATGCGGGTGGAACAGCTTCCAGCGGATTACGTCGCACAGATCTTTACCGCCGACGGCTTGCAGCACGAGAACATAACAACGGCCGATCTTCCACCTGGCTGGCCGGACCCTAGCCGCGGATCAATTTTAGCGGAAATCGGAGACAGGTGGCTGGTCGAACGTCGTTCCGCCATCGCCATCGTGCCGTCAGTCGTGATTTACGAAGAGAACAACGTGCTCCTCAATCCGCAACATCCGGATTTCAATCGAATCACTGTAAGCATAGCCAGGTCTTTTCAGTTGGATGTACGTCTGCTGCATGCTAAAGCCGGCGCGATGTAGCTGGAGCGCATTCATTCGAACGGAACCGGTGCCG
>JALYUR010000025.1 GCA_030853635.1 Vulcanimicrobiota bacterium
CTAAAGGACTAGGGCGTTGTTCGGATATAGCCTTGGCGTGATCCGAGGTGGTCTCGTAACCGACGATCGGCGTCGAGCAGCCCAAAACGCGAGCGTACTTCTGCTTGGACTTGTTCCATGCGACGAAAGCGTTCAGCCGCTTGTTGAACGTCGTCACCACATCGTGCCCGGTATTGCCGCGAAGTTGGCAAAAGCCAAACGTCGCGATCGTCAGCGCTTCGCTAGAACCGTTGTGCAGCTCGACGCAATAGTAAAGAGCGGGCGGATCTACCGATCCATCTTCAGCGGGCCGACCACTGAGAACGAATATGTCCTCGTGGACGGCTACACCGTTGGCCAGGACGAAATGATGTTCTTGATGCTCGGGGTGCAGGGTAAAGGTGCCGGGCCGCGGCTGCAGACCCATGCCGGTGCGCGCATCCCAGTGGTGGAGCAGCAGCGCGCCGAAAAGCTCCTCGCCTGCCTCGATGCTGTAGAACCGCTCCAGCGCTCCGGTGGCTTTGATGGTTGCGCATGCCAGCGGCCCGCCTAAGGTACTGCCTGCGGCGACTTGGTCGTCCGGCAACTCGTAACATGCCGTTGCGTGGCTGGCGCCGGTTCCGCTGGCAACATTCATGACTTGTGCATTTCCCCTTACTGACATGCTCGCAACGGTCGATAGCCGGCTGTCAACCGGCGCCTGCAGCGCCGTCGAGCCACCGGCGTTCAGTCGCGAACACCGTCTTCAGCACCGTTCGCATCGCCAGAATCGCTGCGAAGAGCGCGATCTGAGTCCAGCTGTGCACCTGGACAGTCTTCAAGAGCGTCGCGCCGACCTTAAAACTCAAGCCCCAAAGTGCCCCGTCCGCTACCATCAAGCGAGCCGTTTTGATGTCCGGCTTGCGCGCCATAAGAATCCACGCCGCCCCGATCACATGACCGAAGACTAGGAGCGCACCCACGAACTCGATGGCCGTGATGGCGACCGCCAAAGCGCCGTTCATGCAGGCCGCTGCGCCGGGTTTCGTTGCTGCGCTTTGTCTATCTCCTGCTGAAGGAAGTAGTTCAAAGCCGTGCGCAGCACGATGATGGCGCCGAGTTGGCCGATTTCATTCCACGTCGGTGCTACGGCCGTACGCAGGATGTCGGCCGCAAGTTCGAATTCGAGCGCCAACGCAAGCCAGCGGCCGAGCCGCAGCCGCGCATCTTCCTTTGCTTGCTCGGAGGCAACTCCCCGGAAAAAGAGCGAGATTGCGCGCACCGTCGCTTCGATCGCCGCCAAGCCGATGATGACCGCTGCCCCGGCCTCGATGATCGTCGCCAGGTCGACCGTAATGCTCTTGAACAGCGACTCCAATGCGGCTGGGACTCGGCTAGCTGTCAAACTCGAGGAGTACGGCACGCGACCACGCGCCACCGCAGCCCCTAAGCTTTATCGGGAACGCACAGAAAAGACGCCGCTTGCCATCCATCACCTCGTGGGGAAAGAATAGTTCTTCGCAGATGAATTTCGCATTGCCCAGCATCGCCTGGTGCGCCGGAGCCGCCTTCTTCCAATCATTGTATCCACCCAGGCTCACCGCATCGATCCCTACGCCCTTCACGCCCCGCTCGACCAAGCGCGCTGCCGCAGGGCCGCCCAAATAAACGTATTGCGTCAGAAATTCCTTCGTATTAGCGCGCTTATGGCCCCAGCCGGTATTCAGCAGAGCTACGTCTCCCCGCTGGATCTGGGCCGATGATCGTTCGACATCCTCAACCGTTATCTCGGTGCCCGGTTCCTTGTGGCGCAAATCTAGAATCGTCGCCGGCGCTACGTACGTCTCAAGCGGGATTGCGTCGATAGTCTCCCCGTCATTAAAAAAGTGGTACGGGGCGTCGCAATGCGTTCCGGTGTGCGTGCTTATCCGAATCAACTCTTTGTTGACGCCCTGGACGGGTTGCATGTAGAGCAGGTTGACGAGCGCCGGCCTTGGATTGACGTCGGCATACTGCGGACAATCGTTGAACACCGGCTGGCTCAGATCGTGGACCCTTATCGGCAGCTTCACAGCGCCTCGCTCTGCGCCCATGCCGATGCAAACCCTTCCATGTTGCGACGGAGCATGTTGGCAAAATCTGCACGCCACAAAGAATCTGGAAGCGACTCGCCTGAAAAGATCTCGAGCACGTAGGGTCCATCGTATGCGGTTTTTCGAATCTGTGAGACGAGCGAAGCCAACGGAATTATACCATCTCCTATGCTGACTCGGTCGTTGTGAGAGCGTGGGCGACGATAATCGCTGACTTGAACCAAGAATATCTTGTCGCTGGCCTGGCGGATAACGTCCGCAACATTCGGGGTTTGCCAGATGTTCCACGCATCGACGCACAAACCGAACGCAGCGTGATCGACCATCCGAACGAGGTCCAAAGCGTCGCCCAGCGACCAGATCGCCGTATCGCTGTTCATCAGCATCGGATTGAGCGGTTCAAAGGCCAACCGCACTCCGTGCGCATCGCAGACCCTTGCTAGCTCGCGAAAGGCACGCACGGCGGTCGCGTGTACTTCTTCTACGTCGCCGCCTGGGGCCGCGCCCGTGATCGCTACGAACGGCGTGCCCGCGGGCACAGACGGAGCGATCATTTCGATCGCGTTACGTATGTGTCGCACGCGGTCGCTCGGAGCCGTCGGCTCGCCGGCAAGCCCGTCGGGATAGAGTGAGTGAATCGTAGCTTGGACCGAACTGACGCTCAAGCCACTATCTTTGACGGCTTGCAATTGCTGCGCTACCCGCGCCGGGTCTAGTTTGAACTGCGTCACTTCGATGCAGTCAGCACCGCTCTCGGCGTACAGCTCTACATCGGCTTCAAACGTATTGGGCCACGTCGTAAACTCGCTGATGCCGAATGAATAGGCCTTGTTCGGCCTCCCCGCCTCAGCGCCCATCAGCGGCGTCTCCTAAAACCACGCGCGGCGAACAACCCGATCGCAACTCCAGCGACGATCAAAAGGCCCTTGCGCGTGGCCGCTGCGCCTGCCGCCCGCTGATTGGGCATGTAACGGTATTCGGGAAATGAACCGCCCGACGCGGCATTGCGATCGTCGAGAGCCATCTTAACCAATTGCGCCGGATGGAGCGCCTGCCGCTCGCTCAGCTGCGATATCTGTTCGCGGCAGCTGAAGCCGGTCGCCACTATGACGGTATCGTCGGCGGCCTTGCGCACCGCGGGCAAAAGCTTGCGTTCCGCGACCGCCGTCGACACTTCGTAGTGTTCGCCGCCCTCGAAGCCGAACGCGCCCGCCATCCCGCAGCAGCCCGAATCAGGCATCGAGTAGTCGACGCCCAGCTTCTTCAGCAGTTTTTCTTCCGCCGAAACGTCAAGCACGCTTTTCTGATGGCAATGCGCATGGGCCACCACCTTGCGTTGCAGCTTGGGTGGAGAATACGCTGGCGCTTTCTTGTCCAAGAACTCGCTGAGCAGGTAAGTCTGAGCTTTGAAGCGCTTGGCGTCTTCGCTGCCCGCCAACAGATTCGGCATCTCGTCGCGGAAGACCGACACGCAGCTGGGCTCCAAGCCGACGATACAGACGCCCGCCTGAACCTGCGCACCGAGTTCGTCGATGATCTTGTGCAGCATCGTTTTGGCCAGATTTAACATGCCGTAATCGTACAATGGGCGCCCGCAGCACAGCGGTACTTTCGGAACGCTCACGTGAAAGCCGGCATCCTCCAGCACTTCCACCGCGGCCTGCGCCGTCGTCGGATGGAAGTGATTGTTCCAGGTGTCGGGCCACAACATGACGTCGGGCTTTCCGACGTTGCGGGGCGAACGCGCGGCAAACCACTGACGAAACGTCTTAGGCGCGAAAAGCGGAATTCGCCGTTGCGGCGCCATAGTCGCCGCCGCTTTGGCCGCGTCGCGCAACACCGGTGTCTGGGTGAAGAAATTGACGACTCCCGGCGCCAGCGCGGCCAGCTTGGCCCACCAATACATGAGCCCGAAGGCGTACGCGGCGATCGGGCGGCGGCGCCCCTCGTAGTAGTGTGAGAGAAACTCGGCCTTATACGTCGCCATGTCGACGTTGACCGGACACTCGCCCTTGCAACCCTTGCAGGCCAAGCACAGGTCGAGGGCCTCCTTGACGGCGCCGTCGCGCCAGCCGTTTTTTAGCGGATTGCCTTCGAGCATCTCAAAAAGAAGCCGGGCCCGTCCCCGGGTCGAGTGCATCTCTTCACGGGTGACCATATAACTCGGACACATTACGCCCGAGTCGCGCTTGCGGCACTTGCCGGTCCCCACGCACCGGTTGGCGGCGAATGCGAAACTGCCGTTGTCGTCTGTGAATCCGAAGTGCGTTTGTGGTTGCCATGGATCGTAATGCGTTCCCCAGCGCAGATTTTCATCGAGCTTGTAGGGCGCAACGACCTTGCCGGGATTCATCTTGTTTTGGGGATCCCAAGCGGCTTTGAATTCGCCAAACGCGCGGACCAATTCGTCGCCGAACATGATCGGCAGCAGTTCGCCCCGGGCCTGACCGTCCCCGTGCTCGCCCGAGAGCGAGCCGCCGTACCTCACGCATATGTGGGCGGCCTCGGTGACGAACCTGCGATATTTCGCGATGCCGTCCGCGGTGAACAAGTCGAAATTGATGCTGCAGTGCAGGCATCCTTGGCCGAAGTGGCCGTAGAGCGACGCCTGATAGCCGTAGCGGTCCATCAGCCTCTGAAAGT
The DNA here is from genome assembly GCA_030853635.1 of Vulcanimicrobiota bacterium. Classification (GTDB taxonomy): domain Bacteria; phylum Vulcanimicrobiota; class Vulcanimicrobiia; order Eremiobacterales; family Eremiobacteraceae; genus Mawsoniella. The sequence continues at coordinate 4,695 of JALYUR010000025.1, forward strand.
CGCGCAGATACGGCCCGAGCTTGTCGGGAGCGACCGCTGAGTCTTCCCAGCCTGGGTAGAAGTCCGGTAAGTTCGGTATCTTCGAAGTGGAGCCTAATCCCGACTCACGGATCTCCCACAGAAGTTTTTCTTCGCGTTCGTCGTCGAACAGTTTCATGCTGGGGACGACGTCACGCGATTTAAACGCCTCCATCAGACCGCGCGCCTGAGCGTCGGCGTCCTGCGACGTGTTGCCGCCGAACTCAACGATGAGCCACGAGTTACCTTCGGGAAACATGGCGCGCCCGCTCGCCGACATGCCTTTATCTTGCATGTAGACGAACATGCTGTTGTCGAGACCCTCGAGCGCGATGGGGCTATGCGTGTTGCAGAACGGCACGTGATCGGCGGCAGTTGCGATGTCAGAGAACCCGAACACGACAAGCGTACGGTGCGGCGGGCTGTGCACCAAGCGCAACGTCGCTTCGAGCACAGTGACACAGGTGTTCTCGGTGCCGACCAGCGCGCGCGCGACGTTGAAGCCGTTCTCCGGCAGAAGCTGCTGCAACGGATACCCTGAAACGAGCCTGGGGATGTGCGGGTATCGCTTGCGGATGAGATCGCCGTACTTGTCGCGGATGGCGCGTAGCTTGGCGTAGATCTCGGCGCGCCGGCCACCCTCTCCAATGATCCGTTCGAGCTCCTGCTCGTTGGTGGGACCCACCCGCAGGCGCAGCCCGTCGTAGGTGAGGATCTCCAGCTCCTCGGTGTTTTCTTCGACCTTGCCGGCCATCTGCGCGTGCATGCCGCACGAGTTGTTGCCGATCATGCCGCCCAGCGTGTTGCGATTGTGGGTGGCCGGATCCGGTCCGAAGGTCAGGGTGCGCTCCTCCGCGGCGTCGCGCAGGTCGTCCAGAACGCATCCCGGCTCCACCCGCGCCGTCTTCTTATCCCAATCGATTTCGATGACGCGGTTCATGTATTTGGACATGTCGAACACGACGGCGGCATTGCAACTGCTGCCGGCCAAGTCCGTGCCCCCGCCGCGGGCGAAGACCGGCGCCGCGTATTTGCGGCAGATTGCGACCGCCGCCTCGACGTCATCCGCATCGCGCGGAATCACCACCCCGACCGGCACCTGCCGGTAGTTGGATGCATCCGTTGCGTATAAGGCCCGGCTGCCGTCGTCGAACCGTACTTCGCCGCGCACCGTTGACCGCAACTCGCGTTCCAAACCCGCGACGTCGACGTTGGCTGAGTTGACCGCGTCGGGACGCTCGGTCGGCTTGGGGCGTGCGCCGTCTATGTGGCGGCGGGATTCCAAGCGGCCGAGTATCTTGATCACAGCGTCCCTCTCATGCTGCCCCACCGTAATTGGCCAAGTGCTGAAGTTTCGCCGCGACCCTATGACTCAAGCGGGACACTTGCATCGGCGACAACTGCATGAGCGCGGCGATCTCCTTTTGCGTCAGGTCGTTGATGAGCCGAAGGCGCACGAACGCCCGCTCGCGGCGATCGAGGGTTGCAAACGCGTCTCGCAGTCTTAGCTTGCTGGCGACCGATTCCAGGTCGCGATCTGACTCACCGACGTTCTCGGATAACGTCGCCACGCCCGTGTCGTCCGCAGCCGCAACCTGGAGATCGAGCGACATGACGCTATATGCGTGACTGAGTTCTTGGACTTGCTCGACCTCCGCTGGGCTAACGTTTAGCTGGATTGCGAGCTCCGCGACCGTCGGCATCCGACCGAGTTCAACGTCTAAGACTCTAGATACCCTATGGTATTCCACGTAAAGTTCTTTGAGCCGGCGGGGGACCTTGAGTACCCAGGTCTTGTCGCGAAAGTGCCGCTTTAGTGACCCGACGATTGTGGGGACGGCGAAGTTGGCAAATTTCGTCCGACGGTCCGCACAGAACCGGTCGCTCGCCCCGATAAGCGCCAGCGCTCCGACTTGCACGAGATCCTCTAGCGGCTCGCCGCGATCGACAAAGCGCAACGCGATAGCGCGGACCAAGCCGAGGTGGGACATAATGAGTTCCTCGCGGGCCTGGCCATCCCTCACGTACGAGCGGGTTGCTGCTTGCTGACCACCGGCGGTTGGATCGTCGTCTCGCCTCTTCGGTCGGATGTACGCAGGTGCGAGCATCAGCTGAGTATAGCAAGCGCAACGCCAGGCTGCCTGATACCGTAGTTACAGAAATTTTGCCAACGCTTCTTCGTCGATCTGCACGACGCGCCCCTTGCGCAGACGAATGGCGCCTACGTCGGCGAGCGTCCGAAGTGATCGAGCGGCGACGACGCGGACGGTGCCGCCCAGTTCAGCGATCTTCGCCTGCGACAGACGTGCGAACTGGGGGCTCGCCTTGGCATTAGAGCCCGGCTGCGCGCAGCGTAAAAGAGCCCTTGCTATGCGGGATGTCGTGGAAGTAAAGGCCAGCTCGGTAAGCCGGCCCATCATCGAGCGGGCTCTTTGGGCCGCCGCCTCGGCCACGCGCAATGACAACGATTTATCGACCGCGCACACGTGAACCAAGGCTGCCCGAGCGATCAGCGCGACGCAAGCCCCTTCCTCACCGGCGCATAGGAGCGAAAGCGTCTCGCCCTGATCCAACAGCGGAATCTCGGCGAACGTTTCCAACGGGTGCGCTTCGTACACCAATTGCTCCCGCCCGTCCGGCGATCCGAGCTTTGCTCGAACGCTGCCTTCTCGCACTACGCCCAGATAAGGGAAAGGGTCCCCTTGGTGCGCGATCACCTCGTTGCGAGAAAGCTGACGCTCCGTGCAGTTGCTCAGCACGTGGGAAACCAAGCTCAGCGGCGCGTCCTTGAACGCGGGGCAGCGCCGCAAGAACTGCACGGTGATGCCGGTCTGGGCTTTTGTCATCTAGTCGAATACGCCCGCTCCGTCCGCCATGCCTAGCAAACGCCATGCACAGCGAGCTTTACTTCAGCGAGCGGCCGCCATGGCCGCGCGCAGCCGCTGCTCACCGGCTTTGGCCTGGCCGCCGAGTTCTTGGAAGACGGCGTATTGCGCCGCGGTCGGCTTGTCGTACGCAAGGTCGATATCCGACGCTAAATAAGCAAGATGGCTGCGCAGCTTTGTTTCGTGCAGCAGCGTTCCCTCACTCGAATGTACGTCAAGCTGCACCAAGTTGCCGAGCTCGGTATCGAGCGCGGCGATTTTGGCGCGCGCCGATGCGTCGCTGCCGCCGAGCAGCTTGTCGCGCACTGCTATGGCCTCGTTGATCGTCCGATCGAGCGTATCGAGCGTCCGATTTATGCTAAGCTGCAGGCCCAGGCGCGCGCCCAGAGCATCTGCCGCAACGTGCATGCGCGGGTCGAGCTTCACTTGCAGCGGCTGCTGCGCTTGCTGAGCGCCGTAGCGCAAGACCACCGTGTAGTCGCCGGGCGCGACGGTAGGCCCGTCCACCTCGTCGGGCAGTCCGCCGGCCGCGATCGGAACGTAAAAGCCGTTGACTTCGGTGGCGTCCGGGTAACGCAAATTCCATTGGAAGCGATTCATGCCCGGCCCGACTGCGCTAAGCTCTTCTTGCGCCCGTTGTTTTCTCTCTGCGGGCGTCTGAACATCCAAAGTCTGCTGGTCCGGCTTCGGGCGCCCAGACTTGAGGTGCAAATTGAAAGTTCGCACTAACCGCCCTTGGCTGTCGCTAAACGCCAAGCTCACCGGTGTCTTGCCGTTATAATTCGAAGGAAGATCGAAGAACACGGTTGCGCCGAAGGGCGGGTTGGTGCCCGATGTTGGAGCGGTGCGACCGCTTGCGCCATACGCATGGCTGAGCCACGCCGCCTGCGGAGCGAGCAGCTGCGGCTCGCCCGCTGGCCCGGCTTTCGACACCTGCTCGATAAGCGCCAAGTTGTCCAACACCCAAAACGCCCTTCCGTGCGTGGCTATCGCGACGGCGCCTTGGCGCGTATCGAGCGCGATGTCTCGGACCTGGACGCGGGGCAGATTCAGCCCCAGAGGCTGCCATGCCAGACCGCCGTCCAAGCTTACGTACACGGTGTTCTTCGTGCCGGCGAACAGGACGTTGGCAGCGTCCGGATCTTGGCGCACCGCGAAGACGTACTGGTCGGCGGGCAATCCGGCGCTCAGCGCAGTCCAGTGGGCGCCGTTATCACTCGTCTCGAATACGTATGGGGCAAAGTCGTCCCACATGTAGCGCGATGCGCTCAGGTAAGCCGTGGCCTTGCTGACGTGCGAAGGCTCGATCGATGTGATCTCGGCCCACTGCGGAAGCTGCGGCGGGGTGATGTCCGTCCAATGACTGCCGCCGTCGTTCGTCACGTGCACCAATCCGTCGGCCGACCCGGCCCATATGTGGTTTGCGTCCAGCGGCGAAACGGCAAGCGCGGAGACGTCCGGATAGACTTCGGCGCTGGACTCGTCCAGATCGATCGGGCCGCCGCTTGGAGCTTCCGTCTTGAGGTCGTTGCGCGTCAGATCCGGGCTGATGCGCTGCCAGATCTGCCCCTCGTCATCGCTCTTGAGAACGTATTGGGACCCGACCAACAACTCTTTTGGATCGGCAGCCGAGAACAAGATCGGATGCGTCCAGCCGAAGCGGTACTTGAGTTCGCCGGACGACGCGCCCTCTTGGTAGTTGGGCCACAGGCTGACGCTGCGGTATTCTCCGGTTGCCATATCGTACCGCAGGAAGATGCTGAAGTAGCCGCTGCCGTAGGTTATCGACGGAGCGCCCGGTTGGGGCACGACGAACGTGCTTTCGCCGTACGCGACGTTATGCCACTCGTCGCTTGAAATCGACCCGCTGCTCGAGGCGCTTGGCCCTTCGATAGAACCTTCATCCTGCTGCGCGCCGTAGATGTGAAATGGGAACTGGTCGTCCAGCCCGACGTGATAGAATTGGCCCGTCGGCTGATTATGCTCGCTGCTCCAGGTTGCGCCTGCATCGGTCGAAACTGTAGCGCCGCCGTCGTTGCCTTCCAAAAGAATGTGAGGATCGTTTGGGTTTATCCAGACCGTGTGGTTGTCGCCATGCGGCGTATGCAGTTGGCTGAAATTCTTGGCGCCGTCGTGCGACACCCATAGAGCGTCGACTTCCGGAACATAGACGGTGTTAGCGTTCGTCGGGTCGGCATAAACGCTCATGTAGTAGAATGCGCGCTGGCGCAGCTTCCATTCGCCGTTGGCGCGCTTCCAGGTCGCACCGCCGTCATTCGAGCGAAAGACGCCGCCTTCTTTAGCTTGGATGATGGCATAGACGACGCGTGGATCGCTCGCAGCCACCGACACGCCGATCCGTCCCAGCCGGCCGTGCGGCAGGCCGCTGTTAGGCGTTAAGTTGGTCCAGTGTGCGCCCCCGTCGATGCTCTTGTACAGGCCGCTGCCGGGACCGCCGCTCGAAAGCGACCACGGCGTGCGGTACGCCTGCCACATCGCCGCATACAAGACGTCCGGGTGCTTTGGTTCCATCGCTAAGTCGATCGCGCCGGTGGAGTCGTCAACGAACAGTATCTTGCGCCACTTCTTGCCACCGTCGGTGGACTTGAAAACGCCGCGGTCCGCGTTGGGTTTGAACACATGACCCATCGAAGATGCGTAGACGACGTCCGGGCGGCGCGGGTCGACCAAGATGGAGCTGATCGTGTGGGTATCGCCCAGCCCCGCGTAGCGCCAGGTCTTCCCCGCATCGGTGGACCTGAACACGCCGTCGCCCGTGATCACATCGCCGCGGATATCGCTTTCGCCGGTGCCCGCGTAGATGACGCTAGGATTGGAGGGGGCGACCGCTATGGCCCCGATGCTGTCGCTGGAGCTCGGCAGCTTGCCGTCGGTCAGATTGGTCCACATGATGCCGTAGTCGGTGCTCTTCCAGACGCCGCCGTCCACGGCACCCATATAGAAGAGATTGGACTGAGTTGGAACGCCGGTCAGCGCGACGACGCGCCCGCCGATCCACGGCCCGACGTTTCGCCACTGCAGTTTGCTGAACAGCACCTGCGCCGATGATGCGCCGGCCGCTGTGGGCAACCAAGAGACGCTGGCCGCCGCGCTCGCTAGGAGGACGGCGCAAAGGCGGAAACGACCAGCCGGCCCTCGCAACGGGTGAGCCCTCACCGCCGGCGGCTAGGGCGCGGAACTGAACTTGTGCGACGCCATAACCATCTTGGTTGCGCTCACGTAGGTCTTGAATGTAAAACTCGGACCGATAGTGATGTCTTTGCCCTTGACGAAATTATGCGCAAAGAGGCCCACCGGGCCGAGCAGAAGCGTGCCGGCTATGTTTGCGGCGTTCGAGACGCCTTTCTTGTTCCGGCCGGCATCGGTCGTGGTCGTCTCCGTCAGCGGCAGCTTGCTGCCGTCGGCCGCGAATATCCAGTCGGTCTGAAGCGATAACGTCCCCTGGCGGCCGCTCTTACCGGCAGGGCTGGCAGCGATGATGCGCCCTTGGCCCACAGCACCGCGCTTGACTACCACCCATCCTTGCATGACGAGCGGGTGCGCGGCAACGATCTGAAATGTTTGCCCGCGCGTGGCGGTGGAAGACGTAATGGTATTAGCCGCATGCACGGTAATGGCGGTGCCGCCCAGCACTTGCACCGGAGCCGCCGCGGCACTCCAAGCCGGCAACAAAGCGGCGAGCGTGCCGAAAACACTCAACCCAAACGCGGAAGTACGCAACCGCACATCTTCTCCTTACGCCCGGCAGCTGGCCGTGGCGTCCGGTGACTTCCGACCTGCAGGGAGCCGTCCCTGTCGCGCCGGCCGCCGGCGGGCGAGATGTCTAGGCCGTCTCGCCATCGGGCGCTCCGGTTTTAGAACAGGTTCCAGAGATACTGGTTGTACACTTCGTGGTGATACTGAACTTCTTGGCTTTTCACGAAGGTGCCGAGCATGCGCGGGCAGCGGTCCGCGCTGGCCTGCTTGAGATCGGCATAGCGCGTCTTCACCGCATCCCCCAATAGAGTTGAGATCCAGGTCGCGGCGCGGAAGTCCGCGAGCGCGTCGTAGATGTTGTCGGGCAGATAGCGAGCCGCTTGGCGCAAATCTTTGACATCGCTTATATTGCCTTCCAAGCCGGTCTTGAAGACGGCGAGCATGACCATGTAGGGGTTCGAATCCGGGCTCACCGAGCGCACCTCGATGCGGGCGCTGTTTTCGTTGCCGATCGGAATGCGCACCATTGAGCCCCGGTCGACCGGGGAAGCCTTTATCTGATTGGGCGCTTCGAAATGCGGATCCAGGCGGCGGTAGGCGTTAACGCTCGCGTTGAACACCAAACAAAGGTCGTCTCCATGGCTGAGGATGCGATCGACGAACTCCCATGCGAACGAGCTCAACTTCTCTTCACCGTTTGGGTCCCAGAACAAATTCTTGCCGTCCTTGCTAACGGAAACGTTCGTGTGCATTCCGCTGCCGTTGACTCCGACCACTGGTTTGGGTATGAAACTCGCCGTCATGCCCAGCTTGGTCGCGACCTGGCGGCAGATCAGTTTGTATAGCTGAATCTGGTCCGCGGCTGCGACTACTTCGCCGTATCCGTAGTTGATTTCGAACTGCGAGGGCGCGACCTCAGGATGATCCTTTTCGTTTTCAAAGCCCATAGCGCGCAGCACTTCGGCGACCGTATCTATAAAAGTCCGCAGCGGGTCGCTTGGCAATGAATGGTAGTATCCTCCGGTGTTGACGTAGTCAAATTTGCCGGTCTGATGATAGCATCGCTCGGCGTCCAGCCCCTGGAACAAGAAGCCCTCAATCTCGTTTGCGGCGTTGAGAGTGTAACCTTGTGACTCGTAGTAGTCGGTGGATAGCTTCTTGAGCATGCCGCGAACATCGCCGACGAACGGCGAGCCGTCGCGGTCTATGACGTTGGCGAAGACGAGTACTTTGCCGGGGCCGAAGATGTCCGACGGCGCCCAGTAGAAAGCGCTCCAGTCCAGCACCAGGCGCAGATCGCTCTCGCGTTGCGGCGTGAAACCGCGAATGGACGATCCGTCGAAGGTCAAGTTGTCGCTGTTCTTGATCAAGAACTTTTTGTCGTAGTCCAGCATGTGCAGGCGGCCCTCCAGATCGCTGAAGAGCACGGTCACTGCCTTTATGCGCTTCTCGTCGGTTAGGTATTCCAGCCGCTGCTGCTGCATCTGCCCAGCGGTAACTCGTTCTTTGCGTTGTTGCTTAGCGCGCAAGTTCAGCTCTTCGAGCTCGCCGTAGGGCAGCATGAGGAAGTCTCGCAAAGCAGCATGCGTCTCCCCAAGTTGAGCAGGCATCATTTTTCTTGGTCTCCTTCAGGCGGCCTGGAGGTTTCTTGAACGGTTAAACAAGTTGGGTTGCCTGCCTTGTGCATCGGCAGAAAGCAGAGCGAGCCCAGCGTCTTGGATTGGGGCGTTGACGGGATGGCGGTAGGTACTGCCGAAGTCATAGCCATGTCCGGACGAGTTTGTGCCTTACTGTTCGTGGCGTTGTTCCTATTCTCCGTGTCCGGAATCTACAGAGCAATCGCCGGCGCCTCGGCAATCGAAGGGGCCGGCGGCGTCCCCAGCCTCGATTCGCTCACTCAACGTATTTCAGCGGCTAGAGGCAAGGCCCCGCAACGCGACCGCGAAACGCTTACTTACACGTACGGCGGCATCACGGGCAAACGCGTCGATTCACGCGACGGCGCCGATGAACGCAGCGATGATACGTACGGGCCGCTCATTTCGGCACGCGGCGAGTATCACAAGCAAGCCTGGCACCAGAATGAGAATGGCGAGACCGTCATCGAGCAGCCCGACCCCGGCAAAGCGACCACCGAGGCGACGACGACGACCGTGACGCGTGTCACGGCACCGTTCGATGCATTCGTTATCGCCACGCTGAACGCCGCCGGGGATGGAACCAAGGAGTACGTGGATCCGCAGAGTTACCGGATCGTGCGTTTCGAGGAAATCAGGCCGACCGAGACGACCGTCACATCGTACGATGATTTTCGCACCACCGGCGGCCAAACGCGCGCATGGCACTGGACGGTTCGCGACGGGCATCCCGAGGACGACGCGGAGTACCGGGTTATCGCCGATGACGTCGGCGGTCCGCCGTTGAGCTTAGCGATTCCCAAGTCGCGGCGCGAGTTCGTGGAATTTCCGGCAGGGAAAACCAGTGTTGACTTGGCGGCGCGGGAGCAGGGTGACAAGTTCATCGTCCGCGTGCAGATAGGAGGCCGCGGCCTCGATATGCTGCTCGACACGGGCGCCGGCACGATGATATTGGACGACGGCATCGCGCGCGAGCTCGGTTTGGCGCGTTACGGATCCGCTACTAACGCTGTAAACGCTGGTCGCTTTGTCACTAGCAAAGCTGTGATCCCACAGATGTCGGTCGGCGAATTGCGTCTGCACGACGTGGTAGTATCTACGTCACCGCACCTAGGGGCAGACGGACCCGACTACAAGGTGGTCGGGCTGCTCGGGTTTGATTTCATCGACGCGGTGGCGCTGACGGTCGACTATCAGGGCGGCAGGCTCACCGCCACAAAATCCGACGCGTTCGTTCCGCCGAGCGGCTCGAGCGTTTGTGCAGTTCCAGTCCGGCTAGGGTCTCAGGTCCCGTTAGCAGACGTGACGATTGACGGCGCGCTCGGCGAGCGGTTCCGCCCCGATACCGGCGCTTCTGGCACGATGCTCGTCTTCGACTATTTCGCTCGCCGCCATCCTGAAGCTTTTACGGCCCCGGTATCCTCCGAAGGTCAGCCGCACTTTGCTGGGGCCGGCGGCGCCTTCTCGGCCGAGCCTTACCGCGTCGCAGCCGCAACCCTGGGTAACTTTCGACTCACCAACTTCACCGTTTACCGCGTATCGTCGGCACGCTCGTTCAGCGGTTTCGACGACGGGCTCGTCGGCACTGCCCTGCTTAGCCTCTTCACCCTCTACACCGACTACGGTAACTCGATGCTGTACTTGGTCCCTAACGCCACCGGCCGCGCTGCCCGCCAATAAGGCCCGCTACCGCGCCTGCAAAGCGGACGCTGCTAACGCAGCGCGTATTCGACCGTTAACGTATCATACGCCGTGTAACATAGCCGGCGTGAGATACCAGCGTCTAGCCGCTTCCGAGAGGTAATCAGGAAGACTTCGGCACGCTAGAGAACGCTGCTGCGTGGTCGTCGCCAGGTACCTCCGTAATTCGTGCGCTTTACTATCCGCACGTGCCGCCGGCCCGAATCATCCATAGTAATATGTTTGGTCGCTATGCGACCGTCTTGACTCGTGGCGGAACGATGGAAGGATCGCCGGTTCGAGAGGCGATTCTGTGTAGAAAGCTTTTCGTTTGGATGGCAACCGCTGGACATACTTGTCTTTCGCTGCCGCCTCGATGGCCATGCCCTTACAGCCAGCGATAACCGGCAGCTGATGCTTGGCATGCCGAAACCGCAAAACGACCGACCGTCACGACGGCAATCGTTGCGGATCTCATTGCCATCGCTGACTTGGCGCCATCGTTGCCCGGGCTTCAGGGGGGCTCAATGCTGTTTGCGATCTCCACTAAGTTGCCGTCTGGATCTCGGATGTACATAGACAAAAGGCGCCCATTGGCGCCGGTACGTTCTACTGGACCTTCAACTATGTACACGTTTCTCTCTTTAAAGCGAGCTTTCACGAGCGTCAGCGGCGTCTCGGTGAGAAAGCACAAATCCGCGGAGCCAGGCGTCGAAATGGAGGCTCTCGGCTCGAACTCGTGGCCAAGTTGGTGCAGGTTCAACTTTTGGTGACCGAATTTTACAGCCACTCGATCACCACCAAAGTGCTCTGGTTTCATTCCGAGGACATTGACATAGAAATCGACGGTCCTGGCGACATCTCGTACGGTGAGCACTACGTGATCCAGAGACGAGACGACAGCAGAAGGCTTGGACCGAGCATGCTCCATAGCGATTGGCTTTAGGGAGAAAACAATTGCGCGCGTTTATCTAAAGCGGCCAAATTTCGCTATCTAGCGCGCGAATCGCTCGGCACTGCGGGCTTTAGCCCGCACCGCCCACTCCTCTCGGTTGCGCGGGGCAGCCGGTGTGCTCAGCGAATTAACAAGTTCCCGCGCCGCAGCGGTTACGGCATCGGCCGCACGGTCGAAGGCAGCCGCATTCGTATGTGAAGGTTTCGTAAACCCGCAGAGCTTGCGTACGAACTGAACCGACGCGGCGTGGATCTCAGCGTCCGTCGCCGGCGGATCAAAGTTGAACAAAGTACGAATATTACGGCACATAGTGATTCCTCAGGAAGCTGCTCGGCTAAGCTCGGGGTTTACAATCTGGGCATTCGATTTCTCGTCGATGTTTGAAGGCCCTGTTACATATAGGTTACACGCCCCGAAACGGCGAGGGCGAAGGACAAGCAAAAAGCCCCGCAATCCCTTTAGGGACGGGGCTTTGTGAAGACGACGCTGATGGGACTCGAACCCACGACCTCCTGCGTGACAGGTAGACCGGGAGCATAATACCCTCTTACAAATTCCGCGTAAAAGCATTATATCATAAGGCTTGCGCGTTTAGCCTTTTGGCTAGATGCGCCGAATTACGCCGGATTTCGCCCCAATTAGGTTACAATGAGGTTACTTGGCCGGGCGATCGACACGCCTTAGCACTATGTGCCGTCCAGGGTTATTCACCCAGCTTTCCGCCAAGGACCCGCCGCGTGACATGGTGGACGAGAGGGCTTCCCGCGTTTCAGCCTCGGTCCGCTGGAACGCTATGGAGAACTAATCAGCGGATTTTTACCGCGGCACTGGGCGCTGTTTCCTTTTTTCCTCTAATGCGGACCCACAGCGCCGTTCATTTTCTAAGTCCCAGGCTAAATTCGTCTGTCGGTTTCGACCGATGGCAAACAGACGAACGCGTATGGGTCGGCGACAACTGGCACCCACAAGTCCCCAGCTTAGGATCATATGGGAACGCGGCAAAAAAGTAGGGCTCCAATCCCAAGGCGCAACGTACCTGGGAGATAAGCATGCGATGGACGGCGCGCAATGCCGAGGCCGTTCATTTTTTAAGTACATTGGCCACCGTCTTTATAAGGAGTGTTTTATTTTGAATAAGCTAGCGCTATACTCATGCGCCGCGATTCTCAGCGCTTCCGCGGTTGCCCAAGCTGCATACGCCGGCGTCATCGTCGGATCCAATCAACGCATTCCAATCTACACGACTTTGCCGGCCCGCGGTGTTGACACCCGAATTCTAGATTTCCAAGCCGCAACATCGGCAACCGTGCCATTCTTCCGCTCTACCATCACGTCACCGCTGGATCACAAAACCTACCCGTTCGAAATGGTGGGAACCAATCCCATGACTAATAAGGTCAGCACGACCGTCAAATACGTACCGCTGCTGCTGCGGGTTCACTTCGCCGATGGAACGGTTCTCGACCCCACGAAGCCGGGCTGTAACGACACGGTTTCGGTTTCTCAGCGATTCTACGGCTCGCCGCTATTCAAAGCGACGCCCCAAGTCTCCAACGGTGTCGCAGTCGGAACGACCCAGGTCACCGACGCATATAAGCGCGCCGAATTCTGGACGTACGTTCGTGGGAGCAACTACCACGTGCTGCTGGCGGCGGCAGCCAATCCCCGTTTGATCGACGTGGCAGCCCCGCCCGGTTCGCTCACTGGGCCAGGTGGTTGTGCCGGCAGCGGCCACAACCTCGGGCAAATCGATATAAATGCCTGGGATACGATCGTTCAACAGCTCAACAACAAGTATGCTACGCCGAGTCAACTGCCAATCGTCGCAGCGTACAACGTCGTACAGACGCAGGGCGGCGGCTGCTGCATCATCGGATATCATAGCGCTTACTCACGCACCGGTGGAACGCAAACCTATGCAGTCGGTGCCTACGTCGACCCAGGAGAGTTTCAATCTGCGGGCTTAAGAGATATACACGCGTGGAGTCATGAGATCGGCGAGTGGATGGACGATCCGTTCATCGATGACGGCACTCCGGCGTGGGGCCACGTTGGCCAGGTCTCCGGCTGCCAGAACAACCTGGAGAACGGCGATCCGCTGACTGGCACGGCATACATTGACAAGCTTAACGGCTTTACGTATCATCCGCAGGAACTAGTGTTCTTTTCATGGTTTTATAGGACGCCGTCCATCGGTACCGGCGGGGAGTATTCGTATAAGGGGACGTTTGAGACGGCCCAGGGAGCTTGCCACTAAACGGTCTCGAACGCCGCAATGAAAACCCGGCAAGTGCCGGGGTTTTCCATTGAGCCCTTTACAGGGCGAAGCCGCTCGACGTCGCATCATCTTGGCCTCACGCTGTGAACGGCGGAGACGCCGACGTCGTGACGAACATGTATCGGCCTACGTACTGCGTGGCCCTAGACATAGTGCGACCGACTTTGCCGGTCCGGATCGGTGACTGGCGCGCTTAGCAGTGGTGCGTCAGCAAATAGGGCAAGTGGTTGTTAAACGCCTCGTGGCTAGCGATCAATCCGGCTATCAGTGCCAATGCAGCGCCGGAAGGAACTAGGTGTTTGATCGAAACGCGCGTCGGCCGGACCGGGACATAGGCGGTCGAATGCTGAAGCGGGGAAGCTGTGGAGCGGATGAATTCACGAGACGACGTCGGTTCGGGATGTCCATGAGGCGAGCACTGCTTCAATAGTTCGGCATAGCGGTCAACGTCAGACTTAGAAGCAATTGCATCGGTTTTCCGCTCACGGCGCTCGTACAACCAGCGCTCCAGCCCCTCAAAACCCGGCAAGAGCAACGCGCTAAAGAACAGATGCCACAAAAGGCTGCGCTCGGGATCCCGACGGCGCACGTGTATCAGTTCGTGTTGGGCCACGAAGCGGAGTTGATCAACGGTCAACGGATCAGCGAACCCGCTAGATATTAGCACGGTCGGACCGCCCGCCGCCGTAAAGCAAAACCTGGATGGCACCTGGATGTAAGCTAGGCTAGGCAATGGAATGTTGAGTCGCCTCGCTTCGTCTGCAAAAACCGCGAGCAAATCGGGTGGGGTTTCGCCTGACAAAGTCATAAGCGTCTGGATGCGGGCTCGCACGTTCGAGTAACGTATCAAGGCAGCCATGGTCGCGACAATCGCAGCGGCCAACGCAAGCGAAGGTAGTTGCTCGTGGACCCGAACCAGACTGTGGTAGACAAAGTCGGTAGGCACAAAGGAGCATAGCTTGCCGGCTAGCGGTACGAGCGGCACCAGGAAGATAACGGGCCATAAGATACGGGCCAAACGCATGGTTACGGCGCCAGACGCCGCCGTTTTCGCTTGGCGCTCACTAATCTCGAAAGCTGCTCAAAGGCCCCCGCATCGTCAGCAACGATGTCGACAAAGCCGTGGATTGCAGCGGCGCCGTGGGCATCGATCAGGCCCCCCAACACCTGGCTCACCATTGAAGAGATGAACGTTTCCTTGGAAGCAGTAGCCTCGTAGCGCTTTTGGGATTGCCGGGCTTTCTTCCTCACGGCGCCCTTTTTCGATAGCCGGGAAAGTTCAGTAAACACCGTCGTATATGCGATCTCTTGTTTCGCGCTCAAAAGCTTGTGCAGCTCCGCCGGTGACTGAGGACCTTGTTCCCATAGGCATTCCATGATGACGGCTTGCAATGAACCAAGAACTTGTTCGACACCTACCGCTTCCGGTCGAAAGGCGTTATTTATGAACGATTTTCTGTCAGCCATTATCGTTATTTCCGCCGGCGAAGGGCAACAACTCATAGGCGCCTTGAGTGACGACTCGTTGGCCCGCGCGCAATTGCTTCGATGCCACAGCCACGCGTGCCCCTGACTGTAAGAGTATCTGGACGGGAACCCGTTGGTACGTGCCTGACACGGCACCTGGAACGAAGACCTCCGGATTGCCCGTATTAGGATCTTTGACAACTGCAGCCTCGGGCACAACCAGAGCATCGTGTGCGACCCTAACGGTTATATCGACGCGAGCGGACGCACCTGGGATCAGCTTTCCTGAAACGGGGGCAACCCTTGCCGTCAGCGTGCGTGTGTCCGTTGAAAACGCAGCGCCGACGATCTGCACGTTTCCAGGTATGCCCTTTGTTCCACTGTTAACGACTATCACGGCCGAGTCACCGGGTCGAACCAATGCCGCCTGGTCTTCGCTAAGCTGCACGTCCACCACGGAGCGTGAAGGATCGACGATCGTCAGCACAGGAGTCGTTGTATCGACTACTTCGCCCGCGTTCTTCATGCGGGCATTGACCACGCCGCTAAACGGAGAGACGATCGAGGTGAGCGACGCGCGCGTAACCGCGCTGTTCAGCGCCGCCTCAGCTTGCTGCAACTGCGCTTGCGCCAGCGCAACGTCTTGAGGCCGCGGACCCGCGCGCAACAGCGACCCCTCCTGCTGTTTAGCCTGGAACTCAGCCCGGGCGTCTCCATAGGCGGCACGTGCTTGCTCTAGATCTCGTCGTGATGCGATGCCGGCTGACGCCAGCGACTGCTCCCGCTCGAATTCGGCTCTCGCCGCGTCAAGCTTTGCCTGGGCGCCGGATGCGAGCGCCGAATTTTGCGCCACTTCTTGAGGGCGTGCCCGTGCCTCAGCCCGCTCCAGCGCCGCTCGCGCGGCCGCGACGTCAGCTTGGGCCTGATCTACCGCACGCTGGGCGACACGAGCGTCAAGCATCGCCAGAGTCTGGCCGGCCGAAACGTGGTCTCCAACGTTGACGGTTACGCTCGCGATCTGGCCATCGGAGGGAAAGGCAAGCGTCGCCTGAGCGTTGGGACCAGCGACGACGGTGCCGTTCGCCGTGGTGCTGCCGGACAATGCGGTACGCTGAATTACTCCCAGAGTCACCGCTACTGAGGGTCGTTGCAGCGTGGCGCGATTCGTTGTCCGAGTTGGCGTCGCGTTCGTGCTTGGCGCGCTCTTAGCAGAGCATGCCACCAAAGTGCCAACACAAGCCGCAAGACTTAGCAGATACAAATTTTTCATGTCATTTAGCCGTGTCGCTGCTGTCCGTCAGGATCCCGAGCAGTGCGACGGCAGAAGCAAGCTCGGCCGCCGCCTGATCAACGTCCCCTCGAGCCGCGACCTCTTCATTTCTGGCGCTGACGACATCAAGTGTCCCAAGCGCGCCTTGACGGTAACCATATTGAGCGATGCGCAGCCCTTCGCGAGCTTGGCCCAATGTATCTTGGGCGAAAGCCAGCCTGGCTCGCGATGATTCCACCGCGGCGACCGCCTGTGCCAGATCGGATTGTACTTGGAGCGTCCTACCCTGCGCCTGAAACTGAGCCACGCTGCCCGCTGCTCGTGCCTCGTTAACCGCTCCGCGAATGGTGCCGTAGTCGATGAACGGCAGAGATATTGTTGCGCTCAAGGATGGCCGCGCTGTAGTAAGCCCCGACGATTCCGCACGAATCGTCTGAAAGCCGGCCCCCAGGCTCAGTGACGGGCCGCGCTGTGCCCGCGCAAGGCGCTCTTGAGCTGCAGCTTGGGCTATCGATGCGCGAAGCTGGGCCAATTGAGGGTCGGCACTCAGGGCCTGCCGGAGTACCTCGTCCGCGGCGGAGCTGCTCGATTGCGGTGCTTGTAGCTCGACACGCGTCTCGCTGTCAGCCGGGCGACCGATGATCGTGTTCAGAGTGATTCGTCCGCTGCGTACGTTAGCTTCGGCTCGCATTAAGTCGGTTTGGGCTCTGCGCAATGCGACCGTAGCCCGCAGGACATCAAAGTTACCGACGGCGCCGGCACGTTGGCGCCTCGCGGCGCTAGCCCGAAACTCGCGTGAGGATTGAACGCTTTCCTGGGCGACCCGGCGGATCGCTTGGGCGCCCGCCAGCGAGTAGTAGGCGCTGATGATGCGGCGTTGCACGTCGCGGCGGCTGACCCGAAAGCCGGCGGCCGCAATTTGGACCCCCGCGCTGGCCTGGCCGCGCAGCGCCGATAGCGAGCCGGCGGGCGAGAGCAGTTGCGACAGACCGGTGGTTTGAGTCTGCAAAGTCCCAAGCCCGGCCGGAACGTCTGTGGAGCTGCCGGCTGTCGATTGCAACGCCAAAGGTTGCGGCGCTGCCTGTTGCAGGCGCGCCTGTGCGACGGTGTAGGACTGTCGAGCCGCGGCGATCTCCGGATTTTGCGCATCCGCTTCCGCCAGCGCCTGCGCGAGGGTCAACACCCCGATGGGCGCCGCCTGAGCGTGCGCCAGTCCGCCATATTGTAGGGTTGCGAGCGACAGCATTGAGGCGACAATCATTTTCAAACTGGTTGTCGCTCCGGTTCCAATGATATCTTGGGCGATTGAGGGTGGTGCGCTAAGTCCTCAGGCTCATGCTGAACATCGAGCGAGAAGCGAGTTTTGTACGGGATGGACGCATAAAACGCGGGCATGAACAGCAAAGTAAAGAAGGTGGAAAAAAGCAAGCCGCCGATGGTCGCAACCGCGAGCGGCTTTTGCATCTCGCTTCCGGCCCCTAGGCCAAGCGCTAACGGAAGCACCCCTAGCATCGACGTCAGCGTGGTCATTATGATAGGCCGCATGCGGGTGCGACCCGCCGCGATCATCGCCTGCTCGATGCTCTCGCCTCGGGCCCGGCTGCGGTCCACTTCGTCAAAGAGAAGAATGCCGTTCTTCACGACCCCGCCGACCAGCAAGATGAGACCCATGAACGACGACACGTTGAGCGGGATGTGGGTGACGCGCAGCGCGATCACCACGCCGAAGAGCGATAGGGGCACCGAGGACATGATGACCAGGGGGATGCGGTAGTTGCGGAACTCGAAGATCATCGTCAGGAACACGAGCAGCATGGCGATCAGGATAGCGATCCCGAATTCAGAAAACGAACGTTGCTGCAGGGCGTAGCGGCCTCCATAGTCGAGGCGGTATCCAGCCGGCAGCTTGAGGTCTGCAAGCACCTTTTTAATGTCTTTGATGGTGCTGCCCAAGTCGCGGCCGCTCACGTTGGCCGTCACCCGCACGATCTGACGCAGGTTTTCCTCATTCAGTTCGGTCGTTAAGCCGGCCGGTCGAACGTCTGCGAGCGCACCCAGGCTGTAACTGGACCCGTTAGGGGCTACAACAGGCATGTTCTGGAGGTCGCCCAGCGCCTGATTCCAAGGCACGTCGTATCGTACGCGGACCGGGATCTGTGCCGGCAGCCTTGGGATGGTCGTCACGACGATTCCGTTCAGGCCGGCCTGAACTGCTTGAGACAGCGAATCCGTCGTAAAGCCGGCCCGACTAGCCGAAAGCGACCGAGGTCGCACGATCGTGTTAGGATTCGAGTACGTGATCCCGTTGAAGTCGTCTACGACGCCTGGGACCCTCTTAATACGGTGATCCACCTGATCCGCCAGCCGCATGAGCTCGCTTTGGTCGTTCCCGAAGATCTTGATCTCAATAGTGGCCGGCGCATTGGAAAGATCGTTGAGCGCGTCTTGCAAGATTTGGGTGATGGTGAACTTGAGCACTGGAACTTTGGCCGTTATGCGAGCCCGGAGCTGATCGAAAATTTCTTCTACGCCTTCGTGGCGCTTGTCACGCTCCAGTAACGTGGCCCGAATGTCCCCCGCGTTTTGCGGCGCCGGAAGAAACCCCGATGGGTCTAACCCAGTGAGTCGCCCGTAAGCCACGACGTTGGGATCGCTCGACATTATGCCTTCGACTTGTCTGAGCGAGCGATCCGTCTCCTCAAGCGACGTTCCGGGGGGCATCGTGAAATTAAGCTCGAAGGCGCCCTCATCCATTTGGGGCATCAAGTCCGAGCCGAGCCCCCGCGCGATGAGCAAAGTCGCCGCGACCACGACGGCAGAGCCCACATATGCGACTTTACGGTGCCGAAGAAACCAGAGCAGAGTTGGTTCGTACCAACCTAGCAGTTGTCCCATGAGGCGCTGGCCGGGACCGGCCGGATGATCACCATTGTTAGCGCCGCCGCCTTTTAGGAAATACGCAGAAAGAAGCGGCGTGACGTAGAGCGCAAAAAAGAGCGACAGAAGCAAGGCAATGGTCAGCGTGACAGACAGTGCGATGAAGAAGGCGCCGGTAACGCCCGACAGGAGCGCCATCGGAGCGAATACTACGATCGTCGTGACAGTCGAGCCGATCATGGGTACGGCGATCTCCTGCATTCCCTTGCGCACGGCAGTAACGCGCTGCTCTCCTCTTTGCAGGTGACGCCAGATGTTCTCAACGACGAAGATGGCGTCGACGATGATAAGACCGACACCAACTGCCAATCCCCCTAGCGTCATGAGGTTGAGCCCTTGGCCCGTAAGCCGCATGAAGAAGAAAGCGATAGCTATCGTCAACGGGATTACAGTTGCCGCTACCAGCGTGCTCCGGAGGGAACCCAAAAAGAACCACATGACCAAAACGGCCAATAACGCCCCGATGCCGATCGCATCGCGCAGGTTCTTGACGGCATCGTTGACTAGGATGGCCTGATTCCAATATGGTTTTATAGTAGCGCCAATGCCAAGCGATTGGGCTTCGCGCTGTAACACCGCGTCTACGTCACGATAGATTTTGACGACGTTGCCGCCTGGCTGCGCGTACACGTTGAGCAGCACCGCGTCCTTACCGCCGGATGAGACGAGCGCCGTTTTCGGTTCCAATGCCTCATGCACGGACGCCACATCGCCAACGGTAACGGGCACGCCCTCTTGCGTACTTATGACGATGTTCGCCACGTCGTCTGGCGATTTAGGAAGCCCGCTGACCAGCACGATCTGGCGTTGCCCGAAGGCGTTGTAATGACCGACCGATGTAATCTGATTGTTGGCCGACAATGCGGTTGCTATTTTGTCGATTTGGATATGATACGATGACAGCTTACGGGGGTCCAGACTGATCCAATACTCGATCTGCCGGCCGCCGACCGTACGTACCTGCGCGACGCCCGGTACGCCCGTCAGGGTCGGCTTGATATCGTACTCGCTAAGATTGCGCACTTCGGCCGGCGACTTACCGGAAACTGACACCGTGTATCCCAAGA
>JALYUR010000043.1 GCA_030853635.1 Vulcanimicrobiota bacterium
GCAACCGCGCGAACTGCTCGGCGTTCAACGCGGCGATGATGTCTTTTAGGCCGTTATGGCCCCCGGAGCTGCCGCCGCGCCGCATGCGCAAATGAGCAAAGGGCAGCGCGATGTCGTCGCACACGACCAGCAGATCGCCGAGCGCGATCTTGTAGGACGCCATAAGCGGCGCCACTGCGTTGCCCGACTCGTTCATGTAAGTTTGCGGCAGCGCCAGCAGCGCATCCAGTTCGACGCTGCGGGCAACCCGCGCCTGAAAACGCGTGCGCCAGCCTGCTACATCGTGCCGCCGAGCTAGTTCTTCGACCACGCGAAAGCCGATGTTGTGGCGCATGCGGGCATAACGTGGGCCTGGATTGCCCAGGCCCACGATCAGCTTCAAGCTATGCCGTCCCAAGCCGCATGGCGTCCCAGGGTTAGGACGCTTGTTCTTCCTCTTCCGGCTTCTTCGCGCCGACCAGTTCGGGCTCGGCCGCGCCGGCTTCCGGTGCGACTACTTCTTCAGCCTTCGACGGCGGCAGCAGCGATACGACCATTTCGTCCGGCTCTTCCACCATGCGCACGCCAGCCGGCATGACCAGATCGCGGACGTGGATGCTGTTGCCGATCTGCAGTTCGCCGACGTTGACCTCGATGCGTTCTGGAATGTTTGCCGGCAGACAAGCGACGGTTACTTCACGCAGCACGAAGTCCAAGATGCCGCCTTCTTTGACGCCGGGCGCCGTGCCGGCCGCGGTCAGCTGCACCGTCGTCTCGATCTCTTCGTCCAGGCTGACGGCATGTAGGTCGACATGCATTAGGCGCCTGGTGAGTATGTCGATTTGATGGTCGTGCACTAAGACGGGCGTGGGCGCTTTGCCGTCGATCTGCAAGTTGATGATCGAGTGCAGACCGTGACCGTGCAGCGCGCTGCGCAGATCGCGTGCTTCGATCTCGATCGGCACCGGTGCCCCGAATTGCCGCCCGTACACGACGCCGGGCACCTTGCCGGCTTCCCGCAGCTTCTTGACTATCCGGCTGCCCGTGCCCGTACGCGCCCGCGCCGCCAGCGTGATCTGTTCCATCATCTCCCCTGTCTGTAGCTATTGCATACTATAATGAAGCGCCCGGCATCGGCGCCGAAGCGGCGGCGGCTCACATTCGACCTGCCTAATGCGCCAACCCCGCCGGCTCAGGTTCTCCAAGCGTCGTCAGATCGAACAGCGGGGTCTCGCCGTCCATGCGCCCGCGCTCCAGCGCGTCTTCCTGTTCGCTGTACAGTTCGGACACCGAGCGGTTGGCTCCGATCCGGCGGATTGCATCTGCGAGCATCGGCGCCACCGACAACACCTTGATCTTGTCACCCAGCCCGTCTGCCGGGACCGGGATGGTGTTGGTGACGATCACCTGCGAAATCGCCGACTCGTTGAGCTTTTGCGCCGCATCGGCTGCAAATATGCCGTGGGTCGAACACGTCAGCACCTCGGTCGCGCCACGCTTGAGCAGCGCCTCGGCAGCTTTGACGAGGGTGCCGCCGGTGGAGATCATGTCGTCGATGATGATCGCGACCTTGCCCTCTAAGTTGCCGACCACTTCGCTCACTTCATTGACGTCCGGACGCGGTCGGCGCTTGAAGACGATCGCCACCGACGTCTGCAGCTTGCGTGCGAACGCCTCGGCGCGTGCCACGCCGCCGGCGTCGGGGGATACCACGACCGTTCCCGAACCGCGCAGCTTCTTCGTGTTGATCAGGTAGTTCGCCATGATGTAGCTTGCGGTCAGGTTGTCGACCGGGTTATCGAAGAAACCCTGGATCTGCGCGGCATGCAAATCCACCGTGACGATGCGCTGCGCGCCGGCAGTCGTCAGCAGGTTGGCGACCAGCTTGGCCGAGATCGGCTCGCGACCTTTGGTCTTCTTGTCCTGCTTGGCGTAACCGTAGTACGGGATAACGGCGGTGATGCGGTAGGCCGATGCGCGCCGCAGCGCATCGATCATCAGCAGCATCTCCATCAGCGAGTCGTTGACCGACCTGCCGAAGTCCGGCTGTTTGCAGATCGACTGCACCACGAAGACGTCGGCGCCGCGCACGTTCTCGCGGATCTCCACTTGCGATTCTTCGTTGGCAAACGTCGTCACGAGCGCTTTGCCGACGTCGATGCCCATCTTGTGGGCTATCTCCTTGGCCAGGCCGCGATTGGAATTGCCGGAGAAGAGGACCGGTTTTGCCGTAGCCATAACTGACGGTTCCTTCAGCGAGCAGACCTGCGCCCGGGCCTTACCCGTGTGCGCCCCCTTGCTTTCTCCGCCGCTCCCCCGGGCCCATTTGCAGGGTATTGCAAGTGGAGCGCCCGCGTCACCGGCGGACCCCGGCGCCTCTGCGCCGAACCAGCCAACATGGCGCAATTCGAGGTAATCTCCCCGTTTCGGCCCTCAGGCGATCAGCCCGAGGCCATCGCAGCCCTGGCCGCCGGCATCGAGCGGGGCGATCGCGTCCAGACGCTGCTGGGCGTCACCGGCAGCGGCAAGACGGCCACCATGGCATGGACGATCGAGAAGGTCCAAAAGCCCACGCTGGTCCTGTGCCACAACAAGACTCTGGCCGCTCAGCTGTGCGGCGAGTTCAAAGAGTTCTTCCCCAACAACGCGGTCGAATATTTTGTATCCTACTTCGACTACTACCAGCCCGAGGCGTACATCGCTTCGTCGGACACCTACATCGAAAAGGATTCGTCGGTCAACGAAGAGATCGAGCGGCTGCGCCATTCGGCCACTCAATCGCTCCTGACGCGGCGCGACACGATCATCGTGGCGTCGGTTTCATGCATTTTCGGCTTGGGCTCGCCGTCGGATTACATGGAGATGTCGCTCAAGGTGCGCCGCGGCGAGGATTACGAGCGCGACCAGATGCTGCGCAAGCTGGTCGACATGCAGTACACGCGCAACGATATCGCGCTCGTGCGCGGCACCTTCCGCGTGCGCGGCGACGTCTTGGAGTTCGTGTCGGTCGACGATGAGGTCGTCACCCGGCTGGATTTTTTCGGCGACACGATCGAGAGCATCACGCGCATCAACCAGCTCACCGGCGAGATGCTCGAAGAGATGGACGAGCTGATCATCTTCCCGGCCAAGCACTTCATAACGCCCGAAGAAAAGCTGCGCCGCGCGATCCACAGCATCGAGGCCGAGCTCGAAGAACACTTGGCATATCTTAAGTCGCAGGGCAAACTGCTCGAATCGCAGCGCTTGGAGATGCGCACCCGCAACGATCTCGAAATGCTGGCCGAGATCGGCTATTGCAACGGCATCGAAAACTACTCGCGCCATCTGACCGGGCGGGCGCCGGGCCAAACGCCGTTTTGTCTGATCGACTTTTTCCCGGACGATTGGCTTTTGTTCGTCGATGAGTCGCACGTCACGCTGCCGCAAGTCCACGGCATGTATCACGGCGACCGTTCGCGCAAAGAGCAGCTAATCGAGTACGGTTTCCGGCTGCCGTCGGCGCTCGACAACCGCCCGCTGACGTTCGACGAGTTCGACAAGCACATGAACCAAGCGGTGTACGTGTCGGCGACGCCCGGGAGCTACGAGCGCAAAGTGTCGACCCAGATGGTCGAACAGATCATCCGCCCCACCGGCTTGGTGGACCCGCGCATCGAGGTGCGACCGCCCAAGGGTCAAGTCGACGACTTGCTGGAGGAGGTGCGCAAACGCGCCGAAGCCGGCGAGCGCGTGTTAGTGACGACGCTGACCAAGAAGATGGCCGAAGACCTCACCGATTACATGATCGAGATGGGCGTGCGGGCGCGCTATCTGCACTCGGAGATCGAGACGCTCGAGCGCATATCGATCCTGCGCTCGCTGCGCCTGGGCGAGTTCGACTGCTTGGTCGGCATCAATCTGCTGCGCGAAGGCTTGGACCTGCCGGAAGTTTCGCTGGTGGCGATTTTGGACGCCGACAAAGAAGGCTACCTGCGGTCAGAGACTTCGCTGATCCAGACGGTCGGCCGGGCTGCGCGCAACGTCAGCGGCACGGTGCTCATGTATGCGGATTCGGTCACGCAGTCGATGGAGCGCGCCATCAACGAAACGCTCCGCCGCCGCGAGCGCCAGTTAATCTACAACACGGAGCACAACATCGATCCGCAGTCCATCCGCACTGCCGTCCGCAACATCCTCGCGTCGATGGGCACGTCCGAAGATGGCAGCGCCAAGACGATCGCCAGCCGTCAGAAGCTCAAAGACGTTCCCCACGACGTCTTGGTGGCGACCTGCGAACGGCTGGAGCGCGAAATGAAAGCTGCTGCCGGCAGGCTCGAATTCGAAAAGGCCGCGGCTATCCGCGACGAGCTGTGGGAGCTGCGCAAGCGCCTCCCCGACGGCGGCGACTCGTCGCTCTCCCGCAAAGCCCCGAAGATCTTCGGCGAAAAACTCCGCGAAGCCGCCCTGTTTTAGTGCGCAATAGAACGAGTTGTACGGAGCTCTGTTTCATGTCATGGTTAGGTTGCCGAGCACTTGTTATGAAGCAATCCGACGCTGTACATACTCTCTAGTCTCAGCGTCCAAAAAGTATACGTAGCATCCTTTGATCCCTCGGGTCAGCAATACCCGATACGTGTTCTTCACATATTCCATAAACTTCAACTTGGCGCGCTTAGCAACAATGCTGTCCTTAGAGCACTCGGGATGGCCCACCCACTTGCCTGACTTCATGTCATACGTTAGATCTTTGCCGAAAATCACGCCGATATAATCGAATTCAAAGCCTTGAGCGGTATACACACAGCCTATTTGAGCAAAACCGTTTGGATCGGAAGCCCAATACGACGCTCGCGGGATATTGGTAGCCAGTCGCCCTCCATTTAATTTAGCGTTCCAGGGACGTTCATAATCATCAATCACTATGTCATTTACAAGCACCCCGTTCTTGTCTGGATCCGACCATGGCCAGCAAAAACCGGCGGCGATTCTCGCGTTGAAGCCTTCCTTAACTTTGCTCTGAATCGACGCTTCTAACTCATGCGGCGTATCGCAGATTTGAAAATCGAAACTATCGTTGCATTCGAAAACCTTGAGACCCGTGTCTTTGATTCCAAGCAACTGATCGAGCCATCCGATATAGTTTTCTGAGCCGCCACACCGAAACTGCGTCTTCAGTTCCTCCTCAACTAATTTTGCGTTAGCCGCGCCGGCTGCGCCACAAATGAGCTCACTGCTTCCCACTTCGCCGGGCCTTACGACCTGTTTGTCATCAATGAAGAAGACCGTAACCTTTGCAGCCCGAATCAGTTCATCGACCTGCGACCTTTCAGACCGAGCTTCGCGTGGCGTGAATCTGCTGTTGCTCTTCTCCCGGATCCGATGAGCCTCGTCTAATAAAAGCACATCTATCACATCGCGCTCCGATGTGCTGTAACTGTTAAAGTAGCGGAACTGTGTCGTAGCTCTCGCTCCGACGGCCCTCCGGAGATTCTCTGTGAACGCTTTCGAGCCGGTTGCATGTTGAGTATTGTATCCTAACTGGGATAAGCTCGCCATGACGTTAAGCGCTATCAGTGATTTTCCGGTACCAGGTCCACCCTTAATTATTATCACAACTTTCTGTGCTCGGTGAAAGCCCTTCTTCGCATATGTGGTAATTGTATTGAAGGCGACGATTTGATCATCTAGCAGAGTATACAAAGGATCACCCTTTATAACTTCGGCTACGTGACTCAGCAGTTGCTTACTAGCCCTGTAGCGGCTGTCTTGAACCTTCTGGAGTATGACATCGCCGTGCCCGCTCCCAACGTTTGCGTTTAAGTAGTTTGCAAGCTCATCCGACTCGTTACCGGCGAACAAGGGGCTTAGGTGCAGTACCTTCGCAAACTTGGAGTCGTATAGGGCCGACAGCGGATCGTATGAGAAATTATGTAGGAAGCTACAGGACGCCAAACCTATTGGATTAGGCTGATCGTTAAACGCTGAGTGCGTGTCAGTCAAGTACTGCCTATAATGTTGGACTTGAACGCAAGGATGTGGTACGGTTCGCACCTTTCCAGCCAGGAAGGTTTCGACACATTCGTCGATGTTCGAGTTGCTGGCTTTTTCCCATTGTTTTAACTCTATTATTACTGCACGCTCGTTGCCGGAACCGTTCCGTCCCGTCAGTAGACAGTCGAGCCTAGCAGAAGTCAACGGCATCTGCATTTCTAGAATGATGCCATTATCTCGCAGGTTAGCATACATGATTTGTACAGCAAGCGCTTGAAGCGAGTTTCGCCAGGATCGCAATTCCGAAATAGGCGGTTGGTAAGAGAACAGGGCTTTGAAATTTTCGTTCAGCTTAGCAGCTATGGAATTTAACACCGTGTCTTGAATAAACTGTTCCGTAGTCCCGCAATATAATTGCATCAGGAGCCCAGATTAACCGGAAGCTGTCGCCCCACCCCAAAACTCGCCCTAACAACTCGTCGCGACATGGCCTTTGACCTGACCCCACAACACCGAAGAGCTTTCACTAGGATTTCAAATGGTAGACTAGGAGATGGAGGATCTCCTGTTCGAAAATTGCGTGGCCGCAAGATGTGCAAGCGGTCTCGGTCACCACCCAGTCAGGCACGCGTAACTACGTCTCGTTGACTCAGGCGTCGCTCCAGTGGCTGGCATCCCTTGGTGCGGTCGAGTTCCACAGCTGGTCGCCCCGACCAAGCGATCCGTATCACGCGGGTTTCGGGCGCATCCTGCTGCGCGAGTGCGGGTCCGAGGGAATAAAAACGTTGAGGCGGGCGTGTCCTGCTGTGCGCGAAATACTGCAAGAGCATGGTATCGACGCGATACTGATGCTCAACGGAGTCGACGGTGCAGACCTTTGGCTGCCGTTTTCAAACGCTCCAGCCTACCACGACGTGCTCGGCTGGCTCCACGCGATCGCAGCCGAAGCGGCCGATCGCAATCCCGACATTCTCAGCAAACGACCCGAGCGCCAGTGCGGCGATCGCATCCACATCAACGTCATGACCAACGCAGTCGGTCATTGGAGCATTCTGCCGTATTCGGCGCGCGGCGTTCCGGCCTTCGCCATCGCGCTGCCGGTGCTATGGGAAGAACTCGACAAGATGCAAAACGGCGACGTGACCGCGGCGAACATCGAAGATCGGCTAGCTAGTGTGGGCGACGTTTTCGCCCAAGAGAAAGCCCGCATCGGCGCCCAGCGCCTGCCCGACGCACCACGTCTGACCATTTCCGAGGACGCAGAAGTCGTATGATGGCTGCTTAAACGGACGAGAAAAAAAGACGCGCCCCAGATCAGGCTTTCAGTCGCGGCAGGTGCCCTCGACGACCAGCGCTGCGACGCTGTACGCAAGTGTTAGAATGGTCCCGAACGCTAGGTGGCCGACGACGGACCGAAAGTTGGTTTGCCACGGATAGCGCGACGAGGGCGGCATCGCCCCGATCGCGGACAAACCGAATTCGTCGAAGCACAACATGCCCGCGGTTGAGATCGCACATGCTGCAATCGCGCCGCGAGCGCGTTTGCCGGAAAGCACACCGGCGATCATTCCGGATCCTATCCCGATCGTCCAATGAAGCACTGAGGCGGCTTTGCCGGCGTCTTCTTCATTGGGTTCCAAGCCTAGCGCGGTCAACATCTGCGTCGCGACTGCCGCGCCGGCGGATCGTGACGAAATCGCAGACTCGCGTTCTTTGATGTGGGCCGTGTAAAACACATCGGTGACCGCATCCATTACGAAGGTGGCCAGGGCACCAGCCAACCCTCCTATGCCTGCGCGTGCCGCAGCGCCGACGCTTCCGTGCGCATTATCCGCCAATTTCGGCGCCTTTCATTCGACGGGCCAGCAAGCCGGCGGAGTCATCTCCTAACGCACCCCCGCACTTGCCCGCCGTGGTTTAATACACCTCGACGTCACACGCGCTTCGATGCCAACATTCTCAGTCGAAGAACGCGTCAGCCTTTAGCCCGCGACGCAAGATTTCCGCAGCCGTACCGCTTCGCCATCTGCAATGGAAACCCGTAGCCGGCTAAGTCAGCGGCACTAAGACAACCCCCGCCATCGATCATGTTGAAGCGGAGCGTTCACCGACAGCACGTTGTGATTCCGTGGGACAGCCCTCATCTGCGGCCTTATTGTACGCGTGAGAAGTATGTTTACATCGACCGGTTTCAACGATGCCGGGAGCCTTCAATCTGATCGAGCGCCTCGCCAGCATTTTCTAGGTTGAGACCAGGCACAACCGCACCAAGGTCATAGCCCGTCACCCCCAACGGCTTGCTGGGCGCAATATTCGTGCTTGTGTTTAATGCCAACCGCAACAACTCATTGACAACTTCCTCGAAGGACCGACCAGAACGACGGACGCGCTGTTTTAACTCGTGTGCGATATCCTCGTCTAAAGAAAGTGTCGTGCGCATGCCGTCATGTTAACAGTTTGCACCATGATGTCAAGCATTAGACATCATGAAGCTCAGGAAGCCAGCTAATTAAACAAATCCAAGGGCGAAAGCAGGCCCTTGGGCGAAAGCGGAACCATGGAGATACATTCTCCTCTCTCAGCCAAAGAGCGCGACGAACTGGAATCCCTGATGGAGGCGCGCAATCTCGAAGGTCCCCTGGCCGACTCCATAACGCGGCTGCATGGATTCTTCACCAGCGTCGTTTCGGGGCCGATGATAACGCCTTCAGAGTGGATACCGGTCGTTTTCGGCGGCTCTGACGATCGCGCTTGGCAAACGATGGATCAGGCGCGCAGTGCGATGAGCTTGCTGATGCGGTTTTACAACGAGGTTGCGTCGAGCTTACATCCGGACGCCGCTCAGTACGGCATCCTCGTCGATCGCCTCGGTGATGAAGCCGATACCTCAGCCTTTGCCGATGACTGGTGCAAAGGCTATCTGGCTGGTATTGCGCTACGCGAGGATGAATGGAAGGAAGCGATGGAGGACCCGCAACTGTCGCCTTCCTTCCTTCCGATTCTCGCTATTGCGTCGCCAGGCAGAATCGGCATGGATGTCCTCGACACCACCGATCGCGCCGAGATGCTTGACGCCCTGCCGAAGTGCGCGGTCGAGATTTACGAATGGTGGCGGAAGAAGCTGCTGCCCTCGATGCAAGGCGGCCCTGCGCACTCGTATTCGAGGACCGTTCGCCGCACCGAACCCAAGATTCCACCGAACGCGCCTTGCCCGTGCGGAAGCGGAAAAAAGTATAAGCGCTGCTGCTCGCCTATACGCAACGCGTCTTCCCGCTAAGGTACATCCTGAGTCGCTAGCTCCCTTTCACCCTTGGAGCAGGTCCCCTCAGCTCGAAGCGACCGCGCCGCAGAGTCGGTCGATCTCCGCTAAGTCTTCAGGCGTGAGTGCCCACTCGACGGCACGAACGTTCTGTTCCACCTGCTCGGGCTTGGTGGCTCCAGCGATGACGCTTGCCACGACCGGCCGTGCGGCGAGCCAACTAAAGGACAGTTCGAGCAAGCTGTGACCGCGATTGGCGCAAAAATCTTTGAGCCGCTCGACGATCGACCAGTTAGCTTCGGTTAGATAGCGGTCTGCCAGGCGCGGCGTCTTTGCAAAGCGGGTTCCTTCGGGCGGTTGCCGATCGCGTTCGTACTTGCCCGTGAGTAAACCGCTGGCCAACGGGAAATATGGCAACAGCCCCAGACCGAACTTTTCGATCGCGGGCACCAGCTCGCGTTCGGGCTCGCGCGCGAGCAGGCTGTACTCGTCTTGAGATGAGATAAACGAGTTGAGCCCAAGGTCTTTAGCCGTCCACTGAGCGTCGGCGACTTGCCATGCGCTCAGGTTGGAGCAGCCGATGTAGCGGACCTTACCCTGGCGGATGAGATCGTCCAAGGCGCGCAGCGTTTCGCCGATCGGCGTCTGTGGATCGGGAAAATGCAGTTGATAGAGATCTATCCAGTCGGTCTTCAGGCGACGCAAGCTCGCATCGACGGCCGACATGATGTAGCGGCGCGACGCGCCCTTGAGAGCCCCGGCATCATCCATCTCTCCGGCGAACTTAGTCGCTAAGACGATGTCTTTGCGCCGATTGCCGAGCGCATCCCCGAGCGCGCTCTCCGAGCCTCCTCGATCTCCATAGATGTCCGCGGTGTCAAACAAAGTGATGCCGAGGTCTAACGCCTTATCGACCACTTTGCGGGTTGCGTCCAGGTCGATGCGGCCGCCGAAGTTATTGCAACCGAGTCCCACGATCGAAACACGCAAACCAGATTGACCAAGATTACGTAGTTTCATCGGCAGCTCGTGTTCACGGGCATCTCACATCGTCACATTTCCGACGCTTTGGTAAGGGCCGGCACGTCAGGGCGCTGGACGGTCACGGGCAAAAAGCGTCACCGGCCCGTGGTAGTCAGCCTGCGCGATCTCTCGATAGCCGTTCTTCTCCGCCACGCGGACCGACGCCCGGTGATCTGGGTCGACTATGCAGACCGAACGCTCGGCATCGATGTGCTCGTCGGCCCAAGCCAACATCGCCGCAACCGCCTCGGAGGCGTATCCCTTGCCCTGCATCGCCGGCGCCAGCACCCAGCCCGCTTCCGGCAAGCCTGCGATCGAGGGCGTCATCTCGCGCTTGAAGTCGGCGAAGCCTGCATCGCCGACGAACGCGCCGCCGTCGCGCTCGACGATGGCCCAATATCCGTAGCCGAGGAAACGCCACAACCCCGCGTAAGTCAGCATGCGCGACCACGACTGCTGCGGCTTCGAAGGCATGCCGCCGATGTGCCGCACGACCTGCGGCTGGCTCCACATCGCAGCGCAGGCGGCAAAATCGTCCGTGGCGTGCGCGCGCAGCACAAGCCGATCGGTCACTAGGCGTGGAACATCGTTACGGCTGCCCATCGTCGCCACGTTCGCGCTGATATTCGTCGGTACCCCGGTTCTAGCGCAATCGCCTCCAGGTCTAACGACTTCGATAGCAATTTAAGGCGGAAGTCGTAAGCTCAGCGCCAAACACACTTGTCCGTTCCACCGCATCGTGCGCACGTCAAAGGGAGAATTTCTTGAAACCAGCGGCTTTTTTGCTTGCCCTGAGCGCGGGCTTCTTCTGCTTGATTCCACAGACTGCGCCGGCGGCGGCCAGGGTCGCGATCGGCTCGGTCCCCGGCAAGCTCCCGAAGAGCGCGCTGCCGCTACTGTACGACATCAATATCGTGCCCGACCTGAGCACGATGAAGATCCGCGGCAACGAGACGGTGACGATGCGTGTTCTGAATTCCACCGATCGGATCGTGCTCAACGCCTTGCAGACGACCGTCTCCGCCGCGCGGCTCGACGGCGAGCCCGCGCGCTCGATAAGAGTCGGACCCCAAACGCTCTCGCTGAGCTTTCCCAAAGCCATAACCGCTGGAATCCATAAGCTGACGATTGCATACACGGCCACGCTTCAGACCACCGCCCAAGGCCTCTTCGTTCAAAAGTACACCGATCAGACGACCGGCAAGCCCAGCCGGATGCTCGCAAGTCAGATGGAGTCGACCGATGCGAGGCGCATGTTTCCGAGTTGGGACGAGCCGGTGTTTCGCGCGAGGTTTCATCTGACTGCGACGGTCCCGGCCGCATGGACCGCGGTCTCCAACATGCCCATCGAACACACGGCAAGCGTGGCCGGCGGCCGCAAGCGCGTTACCTTTGCCACCACTCCTTCGATGCCGACTTATCTGGTGGTCTTATGCGCCGGCGACTTCGATACGCTCAGCGGCTCGGCCGGCGCCACAAAGGTGCACGTCTACGGCACGCGCGGCACAAGGCCGGAGCTGACCTACGCGCTTGCGTCGCTCGAGCGCCTCGTTCCATACTTCGAAAACTACTACGGCGTCAGGTTCCCGCTGCCCAAGCTCGACCTAATCTCCATCCCGCAATTTTTCGGCGGCGCCATGGAGAATTGGGGCGCCATGGCGTTTACGGAAAACACGGTCGTGTACGACCCCGCCCGGCAAACACCGAATACCCAGCGGCGGATCTTCGACATCATCGCGCACGAAACGTCGCATCAATGGAACGGTGACTTCGTGACGATGGCTTGGTGGGATAGTTTGTGGCTCAACGAAGGCTTTGCCACCTGGATGGAGACGAAATCGACCGCCGAGTTGAATCCGGCTTGGGATTGGTGGCTGGGGTTCGACCAGGCCACCAACGGATCGCTGGTTGCCGACGCGCGGCGCAACACGACCAAGATCCAAGTTCCGGTGCATAACGAGACCGAAGCCAACACGATCTTCGACCCCGAAATCGCTTATCAAAAAGCCGGTGCGTTCTTGCGCATGATGGAAGCTTACCTCGGGCCGCAAACATTTCGCACTGGGCTGCACGACTATTTCGTCACCAATGCCTACAGCAACAGCATTCCGGCAGACCTGTGGTCGGCGCTTTCGCGCGCCTCGCATCAGGACGTCGCCGCCTTGGCGAACTCATGGATCAATCAACCCGGGTTTCCGCTGGTCAGCGTGACGTCGTCGTGTGCCGACGGCAAGCGAACGCTGAATCTTTCGCAGCAACGCTATACGTCGTTTGGCGACGCAAGTCAGACGATCTGGGCGATTCCGTTGAACATCGAAGACGGCTCCTCCGGTCAGCCGACTTCGGCGCTGTTCGCTAAGCGCTCCGACACGATCGCAGCCGGCAGCTGCGACGCGCCGCTCATCATCAACGCCGGCAATCTAGGCTATTATCGCGTCGCTTACGACGCGGCGGACCAAGCTTTGCAGCAGCGCAACTTTAAAACGCTGAGCGTTGCCGACCGCATCTCGCTGCTCAATGATTCTTGGCAGTTCGCAGTCGACGGAAAGTCGCAGTTGAGCGACTACCTGGCCTACGTCAGGGCCGATACCGGCGACGCAGAACCCCACGTCGGATCGACCATCCAAGGGCACTTCGCCGAGATGTTGGCCTTCGAGTACGCCAAGCCGGGCGAAGCCGCTTTTAAGACCTGGGGCTCCTCGTATCTCAAACCGCTTTTGGCCGCACTTGGCGGTTGGGACGGGCCGCAGACCGACGTCGAGTTGACGAATTTGCGCATGAGCACGATCGCCTATCTGGCGGCCGTCGGCGATCCGGAGACGATCGCCGAAGCCCAGCGACGATACGCGGCATTTGAAAAGGACCCCAACTCGCTCAAACCGCCGCTCAAGAACACGGTGATCCGCATCGTCGGTCGCTACGCTGATGCGGCCACTTACGGCAAGTTGACGCAAACGGGCATGTCGTCGCATAACCCCATCGATATGCAGACTTACTTCGGGGCGGCCTTTTCCGCCAAGAACGAAGCGTTGGCGCAAAGGAGCCTGCAAGCCTCGCTCTCGCTGCCGCCTCAGTTCTCGTCGTTGGCTCCAATCATCGTGGCTATTGTCGGCCAAGATCATCCCGAAATGGCGTGGGCGTTCTTACAGAAGAACAACGTTAAGGTATTCGGCGGTCTTAGCGAGTTCGACCGAATTCCTTACATCACGGGGATCGCAGGGTCGTTTTGGCGGGGCGTGACGGCCGATGAAATCGAGCGGTACATGCGCGCCAATGTTCCCGCTGCTGCATCGGCCCAAGTCGTCAAGACGATGGAGGACGTGCGTCTCGCACTCGAGCACCGCACGCGCTTGCTTCCCCAGATCGACGCTTTCGTCAAAGCACAATAGCTGCTACATAAAGGAGGCGCTAGAGATGGGTAATCCGGTTGTTCATTTCGAGGTCGTGGGCAAAAACCCACAAGCTCTCCAAACATTTTACAAGGAAGCATTTGATTGGCAGATCGGCGATCCGATGCCGGGTGCGGGAGTGCAGTATGCGATGGCCTTTCCGCAGGCCGCCGGCGGAATCAACGGCGGGGTCGGCGGAGGACGGGAAGGCTACGCTGGTCACGCGACGTTTTATGTCGAGGTTCCCGACCTCGAATCGGCGCTCAGCAAAATCGAGCGGCTCGGCAGCGACACTATGATGCCCCCGGATCAAGTACCCGATGGGCCACGCATCGCGCTGTTTCGCGATCCTGAAGGCCACGTGGTCGGCCTCGTTCAAGCCGGTAATAGAGCGCGCTCCCGTTGACCAGGACGAATATCAACTGCGGCGGCCAAGCGCTTTGGTAAAGGACACGGTCGACTATGTGGTTGAGCCGATTGCCGCCCGATTACCGGCGGCGCTATTATACGAACATGGCGATCCTGATAGCGCTCATTGCTGTGGTCTTAAACCTGTGGCGTCTCGGACCGCATTACGGCCCATTGGCGTTTTCCTGGCTCATCGGCTTGTTCGTACTATACTTGTGCACGTTTCCCGTATTACAGCTGGCGCGCGCTAAGCCCCGACCTGGTCGTGGTGCTTTTGTTCTCGCAAGCCTATACGTCGCTGCGTTTGTCTACGCGCTTATAGGATTCTTCACACCTCTGCCCGCGTCGGGTCTGATCGTAGTGTTGGCCGTTATCTTGATGTGGGCGTTCTTTATCATTTATCGGGGGGTTGCTTTCCCAAGTTTATTTGAGCCGAACGGGGCCTTCGGCGCTCGCTATCGGGCGGTGCGAGAGGCGCAGCGCGCGAGCAAGAAATTAACCTAGGATAGCAACTCGCGCAGACGGGCGGCATCTTTGACCGCCGCGGCATCCACATCGTTATTGAAATAGACGAACACTGAATCTGCTTGTTCGCAGAGCACTCGAATGCGCCCAGCCCAGCGGCGCAAAGTCCTCAGCGGATAAGAACCGACGTACGGTTTCACATAACCGTGAAGCCTTACGTATGCAAGGCGGCGGGGTGTCACAACGTCGCTCGGCTTGCAGCCCGGATAATCGTGTATGCACATGGCGACATCGCGGCTGCGTAACACTTCATCCACATCGGGTGAAAGCCAAGACTTGTTGCGGAACTCTACGACGTAGCGATAACGCCGCGGCAGCTTATCGAGAAACGAAGCCAACCGCTCATCGTCGCGCGTCAGGTAAGGCGGAAACTGACAAAGTATCTGGGCCAACCGGGAACGGCGAAAGCAGCGCATGCGCGCCATGTAGTTAGCGATAAACTCATCGACACGCGGCGGCAACGTCTTGCGATGCGTGATTAGGCGACTAAGCTTGACCGTGTACAAAAAGCCGCGCGGAACCACGTCGCACCATGTCTGAACGTGCTGCTCCTTGGGAAGCCGATAAGTGGTCGCGTTGAGCTCCACAGTATCGAAGTGCCGCGCGTAGTAGGCCAACCACTCGGTCTGCTTCAAGCCGCGAGGATAAAAGCGCCCACGCCACCCCGCGTAAGTCCAACCGCTCGTGCCGACGCGGATCATCTCCCGCTCGCTCTTAAATGGGAATCGGGGTGACGCCGCGGACGCGCAGCTGAACGTGCATTCACCCTGCGTTCCCTCGCCATGCGCCTTCCAATCACGCAGCCCGGCGCCGGCACAAGAATAAGGACCGCCGGCGCTAAAAGCTTGATGTTAGACTCTTTACGCAACGGTTTTCCTAGGCCGGCGAGCAATATGACCGAATTCAGATTGGAAACCCTGAGCCACGTCATCCTGGGCGTCGCCGACGTGAAGGCGGCCGGAGCATTCTACCGCGACAAGCTCGGCCTTACGGTGACGATGGAAAGCCCGGGCTTGATGTTCTTGAAGGCCGGGACGATCTCGCTGATGCTCACGGAGGATCACCCACACGACAGCATCGGGGGATCGGAGATCGTTTTTACCGTTTCATCCGTCTGCCAAGCGTTCGAAGAACTTCGCGGCCGAGGCGTCCATTTCTTCATCAGCCCGCGCATCGTGAC
>JALYUR010000058.1 GCA_030853635.1 Vulcanimicrobiota bacterium
GAATAAGTTATGCGATTTTGCGAGGTCGATCCCGACGCCGTCGGGACCGTTCAGTTGAGTTGATGAGCCCGAGATGATATGCGCCGGCGGGACATTCCCATTACTGCCGGCGGTAAAAACGTTGATGCTGTTTTGCGTGGTACTTGTCTGGAAAATATCGCCACGAGGATCAACGTAAGGGGAGCCTCCTGCGTTGATGTGTAAGCGTCTGTTGGGGACCGTCTTGCGCGGCTGGTAACGGCTCGTGATGATAAGAGGAACGTATTGTTTCACGCGAGGTCATCATGGGACGGACGAAAGAGCTGGCGCGCTCAGCGAAGCGCGCCTGGACGCCTTTGGAAAAGCGACGGCTGGTCGAACTCACGCTCCACAAGGGCGTCGTTGTGAACGTCGTTGCGCGCGAGCACGGTGTGCGCCCGGCAAATCTTTACCGTTGGCGGGCGCAATATCGTGCGAATAAGCTGGTCGATGCAACGCCACGCTCTGGGTTGAAAGCGCCTGCTGCGGCGTTCTTGCCGGTGAGCATCGGCGCCGAAGCGACGGTGCCGGCGCGACCGGTGTTTCGCGATGATCGTGCCGTCGGCAGCAGCTGCGTTCGTGTTATGTTTGCTTCGGGCGCGTCGCTTCGCATCGAGACCGATCGTCTCGACGTCGCATTGATCTCAGCCGTGATGTCGGAGCTGCGTTGATGGCTGTCGCGCCGAGTGGCCTACCCAAGGGCGCGCGCATCTGGCTTGCGGCGGGTCCGACCGACATGCGCAAAGGGTTCACGGGCCTCTGCGCGCTGGTGCAGAACGCGTTGGATGACAACCCGCTTTCGGGCCAGCTGTTCGTCTTTCGCGGAAGACGCGGCGACTTGCTCAAAGTGCTGTGGTGGGACGGCACGGGCTTGTGTTTACTCGCGAAGCGATTGGAACGTGGTCGTTTTGTGTGGCCGCAAGCGCAAAGCGGTCGCGTGTGGCTAAGTTCGGCGCAGCTCTCGATGTTGCTCGAAGGCATCGATTGGCGACATCCGATGCGGACCGCAGATCGGTTGATCGAGATGTAGAATTGTCGATCGTCGTTTTGGTCATTGCGTTCTTGAAAAGGGTTTGGGAAATTGGTATCATGAGCGCATGGATGCTGCGTGCGTCGCCCTTGATCTCGACGAACTCGATGTCGTGCAACTCAAAGCACTGATCCTTTCAAAAGACGCCCAACTCGTCGCCAAAGACGAGTTACTTGCAACGATCAACGAGCTGGTTCTCTCGCACACGCTCGAGATCGAGTCGCTCAAGCTTCAGATCATAAAACTGCGTCGCTTGCAATTTGGCAATCGCAGCGAACGACGCGAGCGCGAGATTGAGCAGTTGGAGTTGTGGGTCGAGGAGCTCGAGACGGCGCAAGCCGAGCGTTCCGTGCCGGCGACGACCGGCGACGCCGAGCAAGCAACCGTCGATGCAACCGCATTCGGTCGGGCTCGTAAACCGCGGCGCACTTTCCCGGAGCATATTCCGCGCGAAACGCACGTGATCAAGCCGCCGCACGCCGATTGTCCGCAGTGTCACGGCGAATTGAAGCAGCTCGGGGAAGACGTGAGCGAGACGCTCGAACTCGAACCGCTCCGTTTCAAAGTGATTCGACGCGTGCGCCCCAAGCTCGCCTGCACGCATTGCGATGCGATCGTGCAAGCGCCGGCGCCGAGCAACCCGATCGAACGCGGTATGGCGGGCCCCGGGCTCCTGGCGCACATCGTCGTTGCCAAGTACGGCGATCATCTGCCGCTGTATCGCCAAGCGGAGATCTATGCACGCGATGGCGTCGAGCTCGATCGTTCGCTGCTTGCGTCATGGGTTGGCGGCGTCAGTACGCTCTTGATGCCGCTGACAGATGCACTGCGCGCCCACGTCCTTGCGGCCGATGTCGTGCACGCCGACGATACACCGATTTCGGTGCTTGCGCCGGGACGCGGTAAAACCAAGACCGGCCGATTGTGGACCTACGTTCGCGACGAACGGTCCGCGGCCGGAACGATGGCTCCGGCCGTCTGGTTCAGCTACAGCGCCGATCGCAAAGGCGAGCATCCGCAGCGCCATCTTGCCGACTTTCAAGGCATTTTACAAGCCGACGGATATGCCGGATTCTGCAAACTCTACGATGGCGGCCAGGTGCTCGAAGCGGCGTGTTGGGCGCACGTACGGCGCAAGTTCGTCGATCTTGACGCGGTGCACAAGTCTGTGCTTGCCGCCGAGGTTATCAGCCGAATCGGCATGCTCTACGCGATCGAGCAAC
>JALYUR010000063.1 GCA_030853635.1 Vulcanimicrobiota bacterium
CCCGGGCATTCCGCGCAGCGGATCGGCTGGGTCGACATCGCAGCGCACGCCGCTTTCGCCGACCAGCGCGCTCGCGCGCGCAGGATCCCGAGCGCCGACGCGCAGTGATGCGGCACTCACGCCGGCCGCGAGCAAGCCGCCAAGTGCGGCTCGCGCGGCTTCGTCGTCGCCGAAGACGCACGCCAGGGTCGCCTCGTGAGTTGCAGAAATCGCCATGCGACGGCAGCGTACGTTCCGCGGCCTGCGCAAGGACTACTTTAGGGGAAGTGCTTCATGAGCGAACGACCGGGTGTGGTCGTAGGCAGAGCGGCAACCGTAATTGCCGCCCACCCCGAGCCGGACTATTTCACCGACCTGCATCGCGCTTTCGTCGGCCAAGCCGGCCGCGTGCACGCGGTCATAGCTTCGCCGCCGCGCGGCAACCCGCTCGTCAAAGTCGGATTCGAAGACGGAAAGCGCATCGTGTTCTACCGACTGAGCGAGCTTGCGATCGACCGCGACGCTCCGCTGAGCGCGCCGGTCAAGCACGGCAAGCGCGGATCTCACTTAGCATAGCGCCCAACGACCGACGCCAGCCATTCGAGGCCGGTTACGATGCGCGGTCCGTCGCGCTCGACGATGTCATCGCTGGGCGGCCGCACGACCGCTCCTCTTCTTACGGCAGCCGTACTGCGCCACGGTTGGCGCCGCAGTTCGCTCTCGCCAAAGGCAACATCTCGGGCGACGATGATGATCTGCGGATCCGACGCTGCGACCGCCTCCGCGCTCATGTCGGGGTAGGGCTGCTTTGCGCCGGCGGCGATATTGCGGGCTCCCGCGAGCCGGATCAGATCGTCGATGAAGCTTTGATGCCCTGCGGTAAACCCGGGCAGACCGAGCAGAAAGAACAAGCGCGGTCGAGCCGCACGACGCGCCGCGCGGACCGCAGTTTTTTGGATACGTGCCCTCAGCGACTGCGCGAGCGCCCGAGCTTGGGCCGGGCGGCCGCACGCCAAGCCGACACCGCTCACATCGGCGAACAGGTCGGCTAGCGAACGATTGGGCAAGTACACGACGGGAATGGCGAGCCGGCTTTGAATCGGTCCCGCTTGGCGTTCCTGGTCGTGCAAAGCAAGCACGACGCTGGGATGCAGCGCGGCTAGCCGCTCCAAGTCGACGCCGGCGAGATCCGCGACGTGCGGCAAGCGAGTCGCAGCGGCCGGGTAGTCGTCGTACCTTGTGTCGGCAACTAGTTCGGAGCCGGCGCCGATCGCGTACGCGATCTCCGTCAGCGACGGCGCAAGCGAAACGACGCGCAGCCGCGCGGGCTGGTCGCTTGGCGGTCGGCTTGCGCAGCCCAGCACCAAAGAGGCTGCCAGCGCTGTAAGGGCGGCTCTAATCCGGCCAAGAGTCGGGGCTGCCTTAGACACCATAGCTCAGCCGCAACGAAACGGTCGGGCCGAGTACCGGATAGCCAAGCACATCTTCTTCCGCGTGCGTGCCCCCTATGTTTTCGAAGCGCACGGTCGCTTTGGCGCGCCCGACGTTACGCGTGAAGTAAGCCTCTCCCAAGGCGTACGCTGGCAGCGGGACCATGCCGCCGCTGGACGGAGCCAGGCGCCGGCCGACTAGGCGCGCACCCAAGCCGTATTCCCCGCCGCCTAACGCGTGCCACGCGTTCAGACTGGCCGAAAAAGCCGGTCTGTAAGGCAGTGGGCGGTCGTCGATCAGATCCGCAGCGCTAAGCAGCGATGTGACTGACAGCCGCGCGTTCGTAGAGGCACCCAATCGGTCGCGAATTTCCGCATCTAATCCGCGCACGCGGGCACGGCCCACGTTGAACGGCGCTTCATCGCCGACCGAATCGACCGGCAGGCTGACGATTAGGTTGTCCGCGTCCTCACCGAAGTAGGTCAAGGAGACATCACCGCGCCCGAAGTCGAGTGCGGCGCCGCAATCGAACGTCGCCGCGTACTCGGGCTGCAGCGTCGGTCGGCCGTAAGACGGAAAGTAGCGTTCATCGAGTGAGGGCACGCGAAAAGCTCGCCCGTAGTTGGCCCGCAAGGTCAGCCGCCGTCCCACCCGTTCGACGGCGCCCAGCGACGGAGTGGTCGGGGCTTGGGTCCCTTGAGGATGCTCCTTTCTCAGCCCCAGCGCCAAGCTGAACGGAGCGTTGGGGCGGCGCAGTTCGTCCTGAGCGTACAACGCGCTCGAAGCGGCGCCGACTTGGGTCGCATGCAAATAGTAACTAGCCGCAAAGACCGCGTCGTCCCCGCGGATGTCGTAGCCGAGCGTTAAAGTCTGATCCCCGCCGGCTGCGAATGTGCCGCGCAGCATCAGGCCGCGGCTGAGCGCCGTCGTCATGGTGTCGTAGCCGTATGGAGGGGTCGGATCGAAGAAGTGCAGCCTGCGGCTGTCGACGTACCCCTGCAGCGATAGCACTCCAAGGCCGAGCGGCATTTCCACTGACAGGTCGGCGCGCCGCACGCTGCGCTGCTGGCGCGCGAGCGCGCTTAGGCAGCACGTCACGTCGCCGGGCGAGCCGACGTCCGAGTCGTCGGCATTCAAGCGTAGGTCGGCGCGCGCGGCCTTGATTTCGCGGCTCAACGCCACGGACGCATCCGAAAGCCGGACGTCATCGTTTATGCGCGTGCCGCCGGCCGCGCCGAGAAACGGCGGGTAGTCGTAGGTGTTCGGCCCCCGCAGCTGGCGTGCACTGACGAGCGCCGAAAAGATCCTGGGATCGCCGGCCGACACGCTCAGCCCCCCGTCGAAAGCACCTTCGTAACCGTACTCGGCGTAGCCGGAGCTGACCGTCCGGCCGGACTGCGGCCGCCGGGTGATTATGTTGATTACGCCTCCGACCGCAGACGATCCGTACAGCGTCGATGCACCGCCCTCGACGACTTCGACGCGACTGACATTGAATACGCCGATCGAAGCAAAGTCGGTCAAGCCCGTGTCGGGCTCGTTGACCGGCCGCCCGTCGAGCAAGACCAGCGTTTGCGCCGACCCTGCGCCGCGCAGACTGACGGTCTCCAGCTGTCCGGCGTTGCCGTACTGCGCGACCGAAACTCCGGGCAGGTAGCGTAGCGCATCGGCTACCGTCCTCGCGCCGAGCCGCTCGAGATCGGCGGCTTCGACCACGTACACTTCGCGCGGCGTCTGTTTCAACTCGGTGGGATGGCGCTGCGCCGTGACGACGATCGTGTCCAGCGCTTTTGGCGTGGCGGTCGGCGCTGGTGTCGGTACCGCAGCGGCGACGGCTAAAAGCGCGAAGTTAGCGGCGAGGCCCGTTAAGGCGCCGCGCGCCGCAGTTGCGAGCAGCCGGTTTGGCCGCCGCGCCCGACTATCGTCGCGGGTCACAGCACTGGCACGCAAACGATCGAGTCGTCGTCGGGTAGACGGTAGGTGGCCACCCCAACGCCGAAGGCGCGGCTCAAACGCGCGGGTTCCAGAACCGACGCCGACGGTCCGCAGACCAACGCTCCGTCGGCGAGCAGCGCGATAGCGTCACAGCAGCGCGCTGCCAGCGTGATGTCGTGGATCGCCGCTAGCACCGCAACTCCGCTTCGGGCCAGCTGCCGCAGCGTCTGTACGACCTCGAGCTGATAGCGCAAGTCCAGATGAGCGGTGGGTTCGTCGATCAGCAGTATAGCAGGCTGGGTCGCAAGCCCGGCCGCGATCCATGCGCGCTGGGCTTCGCCCGCGCTCAAGGTCTCGATCGCATCGTGGCCGCGGGCGGCTAAGCCGGTTTGGACGAGGGCCGCTTGAGTTATCGCGGATTCTTGCTCCGTAGCGCGAAAGCGCCACCAAGGGCGGCGAATCGCCATACCGTAGCCTGCAAGCTCATGCGCAGTCAGATCGCCCGGCGGGGCGCCCGATGCGTCGATCAGCACCGCGCTTCCGCTGCGGCGCGTATTGCCTGAAGCGGGCTTTTGGACGCCGGCGAGCACCCGCAACAGCGATGACTTACCGGCGCCGTTTGGTCCTACCAGTCCCGTAAACGAGCCCGCCTCCAACTCGAAAGTTACATCCGAAAATACGGTTTTGGGACCGTAACGAACGCTCAAGTCGGCGGCCCGCAACGCGGCTATCACAGCGCGACCGGCTTGCGGGCGATCGCTAAAAAGCACGGCACGCCGACGAGCGCGAGCAGCACCCCGAGCGGTACTTCGGTCGGCGGAAACAAGACGCGCGCGCAAGTGTCGGCTGCCATGACGACCGCCGCTCCACCTAAGGCGCTGGCCGGCAGCAACCGCCTGGCATCGCCGCCGACGAAACGGCGCGCGCCGTGCGGCACCATCAGCCCGACAAAACCGACGACCCCGCTCACGCACACGCATGCCGCAGTGAGCAAAGAAGCCAGCGCCAATACCTGCCAGCGGGCGGCATCAGCCGCCAAACCCAACCCAGACGCGGCCGAGTGCCCCAGCCGCAGCGCGTTGAGCTTATGGACGAGGACTGCGGCCAGGGCCAGCCCCGCTCCCAAATATAGCGAGATAGGCCAAAGCTCCGGCCACCCCCGACCGCTCAGGCCGCCCGCGAGCCACGCGAGGATCGACAGGCCGCCGATCCCGCCGCCGCCGAGCAACATCAGCGTCACGAGCGCGCCGCACAGAGCCGACATGGCGACGCCCGCCAGCACCAAACGCAGATTCGCCGCCGGGCCTGCGCCCGCTCCGACGAAGGCGACGATGGCTGCGCAGCCGATGCCGCCCGCAAAAGCGACGAGCGGAATGGCGGCAAAGCTCACGCC
Organism: Vulcanimicrobiota bacterium; assembly: GCA_030853635.1. Classification (GTDB taxonomy): domain Bacteria; phylum Vulcanimicrobiota; class Vulcanimicrobiia; order Eremiobacterales; family Eremiobacteraceae; genus Mawsoniella. The sequence goes on from JALYUR010000063.1 coordinate 4,739, forward strand.
TAGCATGAATCCGGATGCTGCAGCCAACGCTGCACCGGCCGACACTCCGGTGACGTACGGATCGACGAGCGGGTTGCGGAAAACGATCTGCAGCATAGCGCCCGACACGCCCAAACCGGCGCCGACCAGGGCGCCGAGCAGCACGCGGGGCAAACGCAAGTCCCACACGATCGTCGCTGCGACGCCCGCCGCATGTGGGTGCAAGATCGTCGTCGCTACGGTCCCAAGCGAAAGCTTTACGGTGCCGAAGAGCAGCGAGCAAACCGCGGCTGTCATAACCGCGAGCGCGCCGAGCATGAACGCGACGGACATGGGCCGCAAGCGCGCTCGCGTAGGCTCACGGCGGAAGATCGCAGCCCGTGCTGCTGAGGGGAAACCGGCCATAATCGGTGCCTCTTTGGCGCGAAGAGGTCAAAACACCAAGCGCTTGAGGCAGGTTTCCTGGCTCCCGGATCATCGCTTTTTCAGCCGGCGCCTTCCCATCTCGCAAAAGACAGTGGCGGTGTCGGCAGCTCCCCGGTCACAGTGGCGCGACCGCACCGGATTCTCACCGGCTTCCCTCGCGCCTCAAGCCTTTATATCGGCTGCGTTCTTTTGCGCGCGGGCGGCTCCTGCCACCCTTTCATCTCTCCTCATGATAAGAATCATACGAAAACGGACCGAAGCAAACGCAAACCGGTCTGAGGTTTGAGCGCAAAAAGATTCATCCTCGTAGGATGGCAAAATCTTGTGCAAGAGATTGGTGTGGATCAGTTTTTCTTCGATGCAACATCGACCGTCGCACTGATGGGCGATCCTCACCCGTCTGGCATAGGAGCTGACCGAAACGGACGCAAATGCCCCGCGCTCCATGGAGTATTTCGAACCTCATTTCTTGGACGAAGCTTTAGTGCTGCTCGACCGCTTCGGTTCCGGCGCCCGGGTGCTAGCCGGCGGAACGCGCTTGGGATTGGAGCTGCGCCGCCCGAGCGTCGATATCCATGCGCTCGTCAACATCAAGCGCATCGGCGAGCTGCACGCCATCGGGGAGTCGCCGAGCGCGCTGCGCATTGGAGCGCTCGTGACCGCGGCGACGCTGGCGCAGGACCTGCGCGTAATATCCGGCGCACCGCTGCTGGCCCGGGCTGCCGCGACCCTCGGCGCACGCCAACTGCGCAACGTCGCGACCCTCGGCGGAAACCTCTGCAGCGGCCATCCGGCGGCCGATTTATCCGTAGCGCTGGTGGCCTGCGGCGCACGCTGTCGCCTTGCGGGGCTGTCAGACGACGTCCGCGAGATCAGCGCTGAAGAATTCGTGCGGGCCGGGCCCCAAACGCTTCGCGCTGGAGAACTGCTGGTCGGCGTCGCCATTTCGAAGGCCGACGCATGCGTCAGTTACCAGAAGATGCAGACGCGGCGCGCTTTCGAGATGGCGATCGTCGCGGTCGGCGTGCAGTGCGTTTTTGAAGAAAGGGCAGTGGCGGACGTGCGCATCGCGCTCGGCGGAGCGGCGCCGACGATCGTAAGAGCGTCAGTGGCCGAAGCCGCGGTGTCCGGCGGAGCGATCGAAGATGCAAGCGCCCGCCGGGCCGCGCGCATCGCAGCCGAAGACGACGCTTCGCCTCGCACCGACCGCTGGGCGTCGGCCGATTACCGCCGCCACCTCGTCGGCGTGTTGACCGAGCGAGCATTGCTCGACGTCGCAGCGCAAAGCCGGCGCGGGTAGTCATCGATGCAGCCGATTCGCCTTTACGTCAACGGCGCACCGCATGACTTAAGCGTGGAGCCCGCCCGTACGCTGCTCGACGTGCTGCGCGACGATTTGGGCTTGCACGGCACGAAGGAAGGTTGCGGCACCGGCTACTGCGGCGCTTGCACCGTGCTCCTAGACGGAAAGCCGGTCAACGCGTGCCTGTACTTTGCGGTCGACGCCGACCGACGCGAAATCACCACGATCGAAGGGCTGGCGGCCGCCGACGGCGCCATGCATCCGGTGCAGGCGGCCTTCATCGAGCATGGCGGCTTGCAGTGCGGGTTTTGCACGCCCGGCATGATCGTGTCGGCGGCGGCCTTTTTGGCTGAGGATCCGGACCCGAGCGAGGCGCGCGTGCGTGAGGCGTTGGCTGGCAATCTGTGCCGCTGCACCGGATACCAGTCGATCGTCAAGGCGGTGATGGCGGCCGCCGCGCGGTTGTGCCAAACGGGGCGAGGGGGCCAACCCCCAGGCAGGCGGGCGCGCATCCCGGCGCGCGCATAAGGCATGGGCAACTCTTTAGGCGTGGCCCAGCCGCGCATGGATGCTGGCGCCAAAGTAACCGGCGCGACGATATTCACCGCCGACCTCGCAGCCGGCGACGCCCTGGCCGGATGCGTGCTGCGCTCGCCCCATCCGTTCGCACGCATCCGCAGCATCGACGTGCGGCGCGCCCGTGCCATGCCCGGCGTGGCTGCTATCGCTCACGCCGCCACGGTGCCCGACAAATATCTCGACTTCGGGATCAAAGATCAGCATCTGTTCGCCAAGACCTACGCGCGCTATGCCGGTGAGCCCGTGGCAGCGGTCGCCGCCCAGACGCAGGAGCAGGCGCGCGCGGCTGCGGACGCGATCGCGATCGACTACGAGGTGATGGAGCCGGTGCTCGACGCCGAGCAGGCGCTGGCGGATGACGCGCCGCTGGTGCATCCGGATTGGCAGACGTACCAAAAGTCTGCGGGCCGGGTCTTGCGCCGCAACGTGTGCGGTTTTTGCCGCATCAAACGCGGCGACGTCGACGCCGCTTTGGCCTCGGCCGGTGCGGTGCGTGTCAAGTCCCGCTACCGGTTTGCACCGGGCATTCCGGGTTACATCGAACCGCGCGCTGCCATCGCGCGCAAGGACGCGGACGGCTCGCTGACCGTTTGGTGCGGCTCGCAGTCGCCCTACAGCAACCGAGACGACCTCGCGGCCTTCTTCGACCTCGATCCTGCGCGCGTGCGTTTCATCAACCAGTTCGTAGGCGGCGCGTTCGGCGGCAAGATCCTCATGGCCGCGGAGTGGTACGCCGCGGCACTAGCGCTGCAATGCGATCGAGCTGTGCGCATCGCCTGGTCGCGCCGCGAGGATGGTCTGCACGTCTATCCGCGCCATGGCGGTTATGCAGACTTCGAATCGGCGGTCAGCGGCAACGGAAGTTTTCTGGCGATGCGGGCAACGTACGTCTTCGATACCGGGGCATACATCGGTTACGGCAGCGGCACGGCGCTCATAGCCACGATGCTATCCTCGGCGCCTTACCGAGTACCCAACATCGATCTTTCGGCGTCGCTGGTCTACACTAACAAGCAGATCGCCGGACCGGTGCGCGCGCCAGGCGGGCCGCAAGCCAACTTCGCCAAGGAGTCGCACGTCGACGAGTTGGCCGCGGCAGCAGGCGTGGATCCGCTGGACTTCCGGCTCAAGAACGCGTGGCGAGACGGCGATGTCGGACCGACCGGACAGAAGCTGACCAAAGTCAGTGTCGAGGAGACGCTGCGGCGCGCCGCCGATGCGATCGGTTGGGGCAAACCGACGGTGCCTAATCGCGGACGCGGCTTGTGCTGCACGTGGTGGTTCTCTTCGTGCAGCCAGTCCAAGGCGCGCGTCGAGATAGAAGCGGACGGCCGCATCCGCGTCGTGTCCGGCAATCCGGAAGTCGGCACCGGCTCGGCAGCTGCGGCGCTGCCGATCATAGCGGCCGACGTTTTGGGAGTGGCGCCGCAGAGCGTCGAGCTCGTGCTCGCGGATACTGCGACGGATACCTACGACAGCGGCGTCGGCGGCAGCGGCTCGACGTATTCCGCGGGCCAAGCCGTGGAAGCCGCCGCGCTTGCTGCCAAAGATGCGCTCCTAGCCAGAGCCGAGGACGAGCTCGAGGCGCGCAAGGAAGACATCGAATTGACGGACGGCCACGCCGCAGTGCGCGGCGCGCCCGACTATCGCGTCTCGCTGGCTCAGCTCGCGAGCGGCGCGCCGGGCGGCCGCATCCAGACAGCCGGCGAAGCGCCGACGCTGAGCGATCCTGAATTCGATGCTTCGCTCGTCGAATCGCACGACTTCCCGACTTGGATGGACCCTTCGTTCACCACGACCGCGGCCGAAGTCGATGTCGATCCGCAGACCGGCGCGGTCAGCGTGCGGGAGATAGTCACGGTCCAAGACGTCGGTTTTGCGATCAACCCGACCGGCGTGATCGGACAGATCGAGGGCGGCGCCGTCCAGGGCCTCGGCTTTGCCCTGAGCGAGGAGCTCAAGTACGACGATCGCGGCGTCGTCCGCGCGGAGCTCGGGGACTATCTTATGCCGACGGCAGTCGACGCGCCGCGGATTAGCACCATCGTTGTCGAGTCCGCATCGTTGAACGGACCGCACGGCATGAAGGGCGTCGGGGAGCCGCCCGTGACAACGCCGGCCGGCGCGATTGCCAACGCCATCCGTTCGGCCGTCGGCGTGGCGCCGCGCGAGACGCCGATGACCCCCGAGCGCGTCTGGCGAGCCGTAAGCGCGCGCGACGGCGAAGCCGATGCGCAAAGCGCCGTGCCGGAAGGGCCGCGCTGAACGCTGCCGCCGGCCGGCGCATGACCGCCCTGCAGTGGAAACGACTCTATGCGCAGGAACGCACGTCGCTGGGCGACTCGGGCTTACACGCGCTGCTCGATGCGGCCGAGCAGCTGGAGCTTTCCGCTTGCCAAGGCGTCGTCTTTCCGCATACCAGGTTGGAAGCATCCGGCGAGCTTAGCGCGGCTGCGGCGTTGTGGGCGTTGGCCCAGGGCTTCGATCGCGTGCTGGCGTTGGGCGTTTTGCACGGCGGACGCCAAAGCGATGCGCAGCTCGTGACGCAGGCGCGCGCCGGGGATGCGAGCGCGCGCCAAGCACTGCGCCGAGTGCACGGCGAAGGCGCGCCCGAAGATGCCGGCGTTTGGACCGAGGAGTTCTCACTCGACAATTTTTTTGCGTTGCTCGGGGCTGCCGCTCGGCGCAAAGGCGTCAACGCGCCGCAAGTTATCGCGCGTTATCCGTTTCTGGTCGGCGACCGGCCGGCGGACGTTCCCGGCATGGAAGAACTCGAACGCCTGAGGGTTGACGGCGTGCCGGTGCTTGCTACGACCGACCCGATCCATCATGGCGCTGCTTATGGAACCCCGCCGGTCCAACGCCGCGACCGCACGGATGCGCGGACCTTTGAGTTTGCGACAAAGGCAGTCGCGCAGCAGTTCGCGTTGCTGGAGGAACAACGGTATGCCGACTTCCAAGCGGCTGCGGCGACCTTCAACTCCGACTTTCGCGATGTCGGACCGGCTTTGGCCCACCTGCTGGGCGGCGGCGTGATCTTCAAGCTCGAGCGGCTGCGGCTCGTAGATTATTCGCAAGCCCTAAACGCGGCCGTTCCCACTTGGGTCGCCGCCGCATTGGCAAGCGTACGCGGCAAAGCGTCTGGGCAAGGGGCCTCCTAAAGCGCAAGTTAGCCGGCGCGCTCGTGGGCCTTTGGGCGCGGCTGCATCAACCGCTCGAGCGCGTCGGCGAAGCCTTGGGCCGCCGGCTTGCATAGCCCGAAGAAAAGGGACGGCTCGATCAGCTCCAGTTCGATAAGCCGCGGGGCGCCGGCATCGTCGCGCACGAGATCCACTCGGGCGTACAGGGTGGGGCCGTCGATGCAGTTGATGACCCGAGCGGCGAGATCGATCTCCTCCGGTGCGGCTTCGACCGACGTTTCGCCGGCCTCGCCCGCCGGCAACAGCTGCTGAAACGCCGTCTTGCGCACCGCGTGCGAGTAGCGGCCATCGATGAACACCAAAGCTCGTTCGCCATAGCGTTCCACCGACGTCATGTAAGGCTGTACCAAGACGGCGCCGTCTTGGAGCAGCCGGTCGACGTGCGACTGGACGGCCGACAGATCCCCGGCGGCGAGGTTTGCGCGCCGGGTGCCAAACGTCGCCAGACCGACGGCCGGCTTGATGACGACGTCAGACCAACCGCTAAGCGCTGCCCTGGCCGCAACATCCGCTTCGGCATGGCTTTGCAACCACAGGGTTTCGACGATAGGGATGCCGGCCTGGCCGAGCTGCCTGAGATAGCGTTTGTCAGCATTCCAGCGAACTAGCGGGGCTGGATTCCACAACTGCGTCGCGGATTGGACGCGTTGCAGCCAGTGCATGAAATCCCCGTAACGCAGATGGTAATTCCAAGTCGAGCGGATGACGCACGTGCCGGCAGCCGACCAGTCGACGGCTGGATCGTCCCAACTGACGGCCTGCACGCGATAACCTCGTTCCGACAGCAGATCGGCCGCTAGCCTATCATCCGGGTCGAGTTCGGCAAGCCCCGCAAAGGTGATGAACGAACAGTCTGCGGCGGCCTTCGTCACAGTGCCGATGCCGGTCTACACATCGATTTCGTATTCTTCGCGGTCTAGATAGATGCCGGCGCACGGCACGTCGGCGCAACGCGCCGGTTCGAATGTGGAACCTTGCATCGTGCGCACTTCCGCGTCGTCTATGTCGCTGTGTCCTGATGACACGAGGATCGAGACGGCGCCGACTTTGCCCGCCGAATCGATCTCGACTTTGAGCACGACGACGCCCTGCGCCCGCGCATCGACCGCGCTGCGCGGGTAACCGAGGGCTTTGAGATGGAGTAGCACCGGCGGCCGATGCTTGGTCGCCACGGTGCCGCCGGGCAGATAGCCCAAAGCTGTAGCCGCTTCCCAGTCCAGTCCTAGCAACCTCGCCACCCTGCCCGCTTGAAGTTCTGCGACGACGACCCCGTCGCCGAGTCGCCAGACCACCGCCGAGTAATCCGGCGGTGTTCTCAAGAGCTTGGCTCCCAGGTCCCTCATCGTCCGGTCCGCGCCGCTCGAATTTGCATCGAGCACAGGCGCTTCCGGCGGCTGGACTAGCGCAGGCGCAGGTCGCTTGGGCAGGCGCTGCGGGCGGCTCAGCATTATCCGGCGGACTTTCAGCGCATCGTCCGTCAATAGATCGCGATCGATTCCGGCCGCATCGTACCAGCGCCATTCGTGACCGTCGTCGATCGTCTGGACGAGGTCGGGCGCCCCGTAAACGCGCACGCTGTCCAGAACCGGCTGGCCGACGATGATGCCGCCCAAGCTCAAAGGGGACAGCGGCGGACTCGAAGCACCGGGGGCGCCCCGCGCCGGGCCGCCGTCAAAAGCGGCCAGCATCTGAGACGGCAGCGACGGCCGACCGAGGGCCAAAGCGGCCGCGATGCAGCCGGCTGCCGCGCGGATCGGCAGCAGTCGCATCAGCATTGAGCGACGCCCGACAACAGGTCGCCGGCTGAAGCCCAGCGCGGCGGCGTTCCGAAGCCGGTCGCGACCGCGCTCGTACGGCCCCGCGCCAAGCCATAGCGCAGAGCTCGCGCCTCTTCTTCCAGGTAGCGCGCCTTGGCGTCGAACTTTGCGTAGTACCAGGCAAACTTAGCGGTCTGAGCCGCCCCGCCGGCGACGTTTTCGCGGACGAGCAGCCCGTACTTGCGGGAAAATGCCATCGCGCGCGGCAGATACACGCGCGGAAAGCGTTCGTGAGCGACGCCCGCCACGACGACGTGCGGCCAGCACAACCCCTTTGCATCGACGATCGCATCGCAGCTGATAGCCTCGGCAAAACGCCGCGCGGGCCGCAGTGCGACTTCACCGCCTTCGACGGAGGCTACGACTTGGCCGAGCGTGATCTGCCGATACGCGGCCTGCAGCTCGGCGGCGCCTTCGAGCACGCGCGCTGCATCGTCGGCCAACCGGCGTATCGTCTGGGCGTTTGACCGTTGCCATTTCGCACGCCATCCCGCTGCCTCTAATAGGAAGGCTAATACCGCGCACGGCAGTTTGCCGGCGCAGTCCGCTCGCCATCCGGCCAGCGCGGCGCGGAAGCGTGCCAGCACTTCTTGAGTGCCCGGCGGCACCAAGCGGTCCACGGCGCCGGTAGCGACGTTGGCTCCCAGCACCATGCGGCGGCTTTGAGCGCTGGGTGCGCGCCGCGATTCCCGCGCCCCGATGTCCAAAGTGAGCTGCATCGCGTCGAGCGGGTCGCGGCACAACGCCCACAACGACGCGTCGCTCAAGCCGACGAGCGGGGAGGCCAAGACGCGCAGCATATGAGCGTGGTCGTGATCGTCTGCGACGACCGCGCCGAGGGCCAGCCAATCGGCGATATCGTCTGGCGCTTGAAATCGCCTGACGGGAGCGACGACCGGCACGCCGCGATCGCGCAGCAACGACGCATAGATCGCAGCACCTTCGACGGTGCGCGCGAGCACCGCGATGTCATTCGGCGCGCAACTGCGCAGCAGATCGGCCACGTGCCGACCGATCCAATCGGCTTCGGCGGCTTCGTCGTCGAAACGTTTTGCATCGATGACCGCGCCGGGACCGGCCGGCGGCATGGAGATCCGGTCGGGCTGCGCGGCCTGGCCCAAGGCGGAGCGCCGGCCGCCGATGCCGTCGATCGCCGCCGCCCGACAGCCGGCGACGACGATATTTGAGAAAGCGGCGTGGCGGGCGAAGATTTCGAGCAGCGCGTCGACCGCTGGTTCGGCGTCTTCGGCATCGTCTACTATAATGGCGTTCAGCCCGGCGGCTAAAGTTACGACCGCAGCGCTGTCTTGCGACAGCCAACGCAACCCCTGTGCGATGATGTCCTCGGGGCACAAGACCGTCGCGCAATCAGCCGCACGGATGTATTCGCGATACAGCACGGCCAGCACGCGCCCCAGCCAAAACTCCGCGCGCCGCTGGCGGTCCAGCGTCTGGGCGTTGGCGTTGAGCGCCTCCCGCCCGCGCCTGCTGGCGCGCCCGGCCACTTGGCCGTCCGCGAGCAGCCGGGCGGCTCTTGCGCAGCCATCGCCGTAGAATTGCGTCAGCCCCGATGCGCATGACGCTTCGAAAGCCTGCGGTGTCACGTTCGTGCGGCGCAGCCAACGGAACAGCTCGGAGGCCTCGTCGAGAAACCTATCCGGGCGGCTCAAGAACGGGAGATCCAGATCGAAATCATCTTCGGCGAACAACGGCCAGGACAGGTCCAGCAAGCCGGTCGCGGCTTTGCGGATCAGGCGGCGCGACGCGCCTTCGTCGCCGTGGTGCAGATCGCAGGCGATCCCGGCCGACAGGGGATCCGCTCTCATCCAGCGGCCGAGATGCTCGTCGAGCGTTCCCACATCGATTCGAAGCGCAGCGCTCGATTGGCCGCAAGCCAGCCGGTCGCGAAACGCTTGACGCGAAGCATCATGCGAGCAGATCACCGCCACCGTGCCATGTGCGCTACAGCTGCGCGCGCGCGCAGCCAGCGCGGCGGTCTTACCGCAACCCGGCGGACCGCTCACTTCCAGCCGCCGCGCGACGGGCCACTCGACGATCCGGCGCACGAGTTCCTCGGACAGGGAGGCCATGACTTCAGCGGGCAAAAATCCGCTCTTCATCGGCCGGGCGCTCGCGGCAAGCCTTGGCGTACGCGCAGTAGGAGCATGGCGGTCGCACGCCCGCCGGGAAATGATCGAGGCCCGGCCCGGTCAGGATGTCGCAGCGCTCGAGCAGTTTGCTGAGCGAAACCTCCAGATCGGCGGCGCTGCAGTGCGCCCGCGCGACGCCGCCTTGGCAAGCAGCTGAGACCAGCGGCGCACCGTCCTCTCCGCCGACGTCCAGGGCGAGGATCCACACGCTGTCGCGCGGGTCGCGGATGGAGACGAGCGCCATCCGCCCGACCGTCTCGTTGGACGCTCGGAGCATGGCGTAGTAAAGGGCCAGTTGAGCTTCCTCGCCGCTTCGAACCTTGTCCAAGTACTCGTCCGGATCCTCATCGATGCGACCGGTCTTGTAATCGAAAATCGTCAGCGGTCCGCCGCCGATCGGCCGATCGATGCGATCTACATAACCGACGAAGGAGTGACCACCGGAAGACCAGCGCTGCATCAACTCCGTTTCGACGATCTCGAACGGACGGGCAGACGCCTCCGCAACGAGCCAACGCACGTAATGTCGGGCCACGAGGCGCGCCTTTAGACGCGAGACCTCGTACTCTAGCTTGGAAGCGAATTCGAACCGCCGTTTTCCGAAGGCCGCATCGAGTTCGGCCGTCAAACGGCATACCAAGGTCGCCGCGTCATCCTTTGCCGGAAAGCGCATCTCTTTGTGCAGAGCTTCCAGTGCTTCGTGAAAGACCTTGCCGTAAGTCGCCGCCGCAGAGCCCGGGTCTTCGACCGCATCGCATAGGTACTCGAAGAACCAACGCCGCGGACACTTGCTGAAAGCGTTCAGCCTGGACGCCGAAAAGGTCATCGCGGGCGCCTGAAGCGGGCGCGGCGCTTCAGCCGACGGCGCCATCCATGTCGCAGTATAGCGGGTCTGCTCGGTCACGAACTGGGCGACGGCTTGGCCCAGCGGCTGCATCACAACGGCCACTTGACCCGACGGCGTAACTGCCGCTTGAAGCGCGCGCGGATCCACTCCGACCGCTGCCGCAAACGCCGCCCAGCGCGGCCATCCGTGCGCCGGCTCATCGGCGAAGACAAGCGTCAGATCGACTGGTTCGCCGGCGGCATCGGCTACGATGGTGCAATCTCCATCTGCCAGGAAGCGGCGCGCCAGCGCGTCGCCGAGCAGCCCAAGCCGCCTTTCAATTGGCGGCGGGTCCGACATCTTGGACCAGACGCCGTCGGCCGCGGCCGCCGCTGCACATAAAACGCTCGGCTGCGCCTCGGCCGGGCTCCCGTCGACGGATGCACCGCTCAAAATGCTCGCCAGCGTGACCCGCTTGCGACCCAGCGGCCGGCGGCGGCCGCGCGTCGCGCGCCCTAAGAGGTCATCGACGCCAAGCGCGTCGAGCAGCGCTCGAGGCGCTGCGACGACCCCGCCGACCAGTGCTGCGCGCAGCGAAGGAACATGGCGAACCTGGCCGCCGCCGGACAGCTCGCAGTCGAGCGGCTTGGGACCGAGCGGATAGTATTGTCGAACGGAAAGCAGCGCGCGCGCCAACGCGGCCGTAGGCTCGTCTGCGTCGGCGCCCGCGAACACCAACGCAGCGTCAGTCACCCCCGTTTGGCCGCAAGCGCACCAAAGCGCGCATATACGGTCGATGAAGGATGCTGAGTCGAGCCGGCCGGGCTGACGCAGCAGTGGTTCGCGCGCGACCGCGGCCCAAACGGCTGCGCGCCGGGCGGCGGCGCGCGCGAGGTCCGTGGCTATGCTCCGGGCGCGTCGAGCGCTGCCGCCAGCCTGCCTACGCCATCCTCCACTCGCTCTATCATCAGCTCGAGCAGTTGCGACATATCGCCCGCGTCGGCTTGCCGCAGGCCGTCGTAGTAACGCTGTCCGTCTTCGACCCGCACGATGGCCGCGGGATAATCGGCATGGCACAAGATCAGATTGGACAACAAACGACCCACTCGGCCGTTGCCGTCCAAGAAGGGCAAGATGTTGAGCATTTTGGCTTGAGCGGCCGTGGCCTTGGCCACCGGGTCGCCATCGGTCTCTTCTAACCATTCGCTGAAATCGCGCAGGAGCGCCGGGACGAGCACGCTCTCGGGCGGCATATAATCGCGGCCGACGATGCGCGTATCTATGCGCCGGTAAACGCCGGCGTTATCATCGTCGATCGACGCGAAAAGCCGCGCGTGCAAATCGCGAATCGCGTGCTCGGTTATCGGCGCCGAGCTGAACGCCTGCTGCTCCGACCGATCGAGGGCACGATGCAGATTGACGGCCTCCAAATGCTCGCGCAGCATCAGGCCGCCCACACAAGTGCCACGCGCGATCAAATCGTGCGTCTGCCCGCGGCTCAAGCGATTGCCGCGCACGGCGTTGGAGTGAAATATCTCGTCGATCCGCATCTCCATGCGGCAGGCTTCTTTGGCGCGCGCTAGGCCATCGCGATCGGCGAGCGTTTGCACTCGCTCCTGCAGCCGGCGGAGCCGATCTTCGAGCCGCTCGTCGAAGCGTAAGCCGGCGAGCTCTTCCTCTCGGCGCGGCGCGCGATCCAAGCCGAACCGCCGCAGATCCACCGAATGCGCCCGTAGCCATTCCAGCGCCACGGCTTCCAAACGCCGCTGCCGGTATGCAAGCCACGACCGGCGCGCGCGCGGATAAGCGCTCAGCAACTGTTGGAAGCGACCTGATGTCGCTCGAGCCGTTTCCGACGCCGCCTGGCGCAGGCGCTGAGCCAACTCCTCATCGGTCAGCGTATCGATAAAGTCCAAGACGATCTGATGCGCCTCCGCATGCGACAGGGGACGCACCACGGTCGCATCGGCGCGCGCGGATATGTGCAAAGCCGCGGGGTCGTCGATGGCGTAGGGCTCGACGTGGCCGGACGACAGCAGGAAGTAGTAACGAAACTGGCCGCTGCGATCGTCTAAAGCGTCGACCAGTTCCTCTAGGACGAAATTGCGCACGACGCGGGGAGTTTTCGGGCGCCCGTCCCGCTTTGCCTCGTCCGGGCCGTGTCCGCGCTCAATGTTTGCGCGCCAAGACGCTCGGGCATCGTTTTCGAGGTACCGCGACCCGATACTTATGATATATGCTTCCGCTGTTTTTTGGTGTAACGATTTCCGGTGCGGTACGGTCTTACCATCTGGAGTCCGTTTCTTCCGGCAAAGACGTCTCGCTCATGCAGCGCATCTCTGCCGGTGATGGCGAAGCGTTCGCCGAACTCGTCAGGCGCTACACCCGGATGCTGTACAACGTCGCCTACCGCTACAACGCGTCGGTGGCCGAGGACTTGGTGCAGGAATCGTTCTTGCGCGCCTACCAGCACGCGAACACTTTTTCCGGCCGCAGCAAAGTATCATCATGGCTTTACCGCATCTGCGTGAACGTCTGCCTCACGTACCAGGGCAAAAACGGCATGCACATGGCGGACATCGATGACATCAACGAATCCGAGCTGATCGGGCGCCACGATGACCGGCCCGAAGCGGTGGCCGAACGCGGCGAGACGTTCCGCGCGCTGGAAGACGGCTTGCGCGCCTTGCCGAGCCAGCAGCGCATGGTCTTCATCCTGCGCGAACTGCAAGGCATATCTTACGGCGAGATAGCGGACGTCTTGGGCATCAACGAGCAGGCGGCGCGCACGAACCTGTGCCGAGCCAAGCGACGCTTGCAGGTCTGGCTTGATCCGCTCATCTGCTGAAGAAGGGAGAGACGCATAGCATGGAGTGCTCCGAAGCGCTCGATCTTCTCTACTCGGCCTTCGACGGCCAGGTCACGCCCACCGAGCAGGCGCTGCTCGACGCGCATCGCCGCACTTGTTTTTCTTGTGCCGCCAACTTGGTCAAGGCGGAAAGATTTCAAGAACTGCTGCGCCACGTGCCGCAGCTGACCGTGCCGCGCGGTCTGGAAGGGCGCATCTTACACCGGGTCGGAGCCAAAAGCAGCGGCGCCTCTACGTCGCTCAACATACGATATCTTGCCAATGCGGCCAGCCGCAACTGGCGAGGCCTGTCGATGGCCAGCGCCGCGCTGGCGGCGGGGCTGGCCGTTTTCATCGTGGCGCACGGCCAGCTGCGCGATTTCGCCAAGCATGGCGCGCCCAACGACACCGTGACCGCTATGGTTCAAGGCAGCGTCGAAGCCGTCGGACCCGATCTCAAGTCCAGCGGCTCGCGCACGGGATCGACCGCCATTTCCAGCGGCGAGACGCTGCGCAACTCGAGTGCCATGCCGGCGACCGTGGCGATCACACCGCATCTCGCCATGACCATTGACGTCGCGACCCAAATACGCTTCTTGCGGGTGCATACCGATCCGCACACATCGGCGCCGGACGTCGTCGACGTTCACCTTGACCGCGGAACCGTGGCCGTGCGCGAGTCCTTACACCGCGACGCATCGCCGATCCACCTGGGCACAGATCAGGCGACGATGGTGCCGACGGGAACCACGTTCGCCGTCACTAGGTCGGCTCTGGGTACGCACGTAATAGTCGCCAAAGGCAGCGTCGCCGTCTTCACGCCGCACCGGGTCTTCAACGTCGTCGCCGGCCAAGGCGCACGCATCCAGGGCGATAAGTTCAGCCGCGACCAACGGGTGGGCGCCGTGCGCCACGGTCGACTGGCCAAACCGCCCCAGCGCTAGGTTTCTATCGCGGGCCCGGATATAGGGCCCTGAAGTTGCGGAACCACAAGTCGCCTTGTTCCTTTTTTTCCTTGTCCGGTTCGACGGCGTAAAGCCGCGTCCAGGTGATCGGCGTGCGGATTCTTTCGGGCAAGGACACTTCGAGCGTTTTCCAGCCGCGCCAGTCGACGTGGCGCGCCAGCGTGACCGAATCCTCGAGGCCGTCGGCGTTGCGAAAGCCCCCGCGCAGCCACTGGCCGTTTGAGTCTGCGTAGACGTCGATCGCCACGCCCGTCGGCTCGCCAGCGAGCGGGATGTCTGTCTGCGCGTACGCTGCGCGCACGCTGCCTGCCGCCGAGAAGTCGTACGATAGATGGAGAGCCGCGCTCGCATCTGGTGCCGGCAAAGCATCGACGCCCCCGGCTACGTCCGCCGGCCGTGCACCGAACGCCCATTGACCAGGCGCGCTGCCGGGCTGCAAGACCGCGGCGATCTTCACGGCGTGCTCGCCGACTAGGATCGGGAGCAGCGAGCGCGTGCCGGCGGTCTGAGCGACGATGGTCAGCCTCGCCGCCGATGGGCCGGCTCGGAACGTGCCGCTCGAACTGATTTTTCCGCCGCTGCCGATCGCGGACCACCTCACCGCCTGCGGATCGACCCAGACCGGCACATCGCCCGCCAACGCGGACGCGCTGAGCGCAACGGCACCATCTGCTGGAACATGGCCTCGGTAGCCGCCGATCACGAGGGCGCCGACCGAAGATACGACCCGCAGGTCGATGCGGCCGCGAATTGAGCCGAGCACGGCTTCGACGCTTGCGCCGCCCGCTTGGCGCGCTTGGACGACGCCGCGCGCGTCGACGGTCAAGACGCGGGGATCGCTGGATTTAAACGCTGCCTCCGTCGCCGTCACAGGCAGCGGCTGATCGTCGGCATCGATCGATCGCAATCTGAGCGGCATACGGCTGCCGCTCAGCACGAGCGCGTCATCCGCGCGCAGCAGAAGCTGCGCCGGTGTGCCGGGCCGCGCATTATTGAGGACGAAAAGTCCGTCCGCCACCGGCCGTTCGCGGCCGTCGGACGGCACGTTTGCCACGGTGACGCCGAGATCGCCCAAGTGGCGCACGACCATCTCGCTGGACCCGCCGCTGTCGAACGCCATTGCCTGCCAAGCGCCCAGACGCGCGAACAGCGCAGCCAGCATCGGGCGCGTCACGCCGACCGACATCGCCGGCGATCGGCCGTCGATCACCACAAGCCACAAAGCCGAGCCATCCGCTGAAATACCGGCTCCGGTCAGCGGGTAACGGGCGTTGGTCTCCTCGGGAGCCGGGGCATTGGGGTCGACGGCCGGGCTGCCGCCGTCTAAGAGCAGCGGCCCGCCACCGACCGCTGCGAGCATCGAATCCAGCTGCGGCTGGGATTGCTGCGTCACATCGACTACTTGGCCAACGCCTAACGCGCCCAGCCGGATCGCCCATGCGCCATGCGCCACGATGGCTAACTCGTCGCCGCTCAACTTGGGCAGGTCGGCGGCGCCGGTCAGGACGTCTGCAACCCGGTAGCGCCCGGGCGCGTCGGCCGGCGTCAAGACCAGTACCGACGCGCCGTAAGCCTTAAGACCGCCGAACATCGCGCTCAGCAAAGCGATCGGCGTCGCAGCCGACCATTCGTTGACATTTGATATCGGCACCGGCTGGCTTGAAGGCGCCGACAAAGTGGCCCGCCAGCTGATTGTGGCCATGCCGATACGGCGATCGCGACCGATGATAAACGCCGCTGCAGCATCGGGCTGGTGTTGGACGCGCCCGTCGATCAAGACGACGTTGAGCGGGCTGCCGGATGCGCCGATGTCGTAATAGTCCGCATTGATGCCGGCTTGGGCATGAACCCGATCGGCCATCGCTGAAAGCGGCTCTCCTGATCCCACTATCTGACCGTGCTGCGTCGCGACCGCCAAAGAGACCAATGGATTGTTCAGGTCTACCGTCGTGATCGATAGACCGAGCGGTCCGGATGATGTTTGCAGGCGCCAGCGCGTGTACGAAACGCCGGGACCCAGCTGCTCGTCGCTGCGGTCTGCGCGGCTGATCGCGGGCCAAGACTCCGGTGCCGCGAAGACCGCGCCGGACCCGAGCGAGGACGTGGCGCCGCCCGCTAAGCCTGCCGCGGCCGGCGGCGCGATGCTAACCGCCGCGATTGCCGCAACGGCCATCCTGCGCAGACGGACGCTAGGCAGGGCGGTCATCAGCAGGCCGACCTTTGCCCAAAGCCCGATCTGATGGCTCACGTTTGGGCCGCGCTCGCATTTCGGCTGGCCGCAGCCATGGCGTGCGCGTCGGTCGCAGCCGCCGCAGTGCCAGAGCCGCAGCCGCCTGAGACGATGGCGTGGCGTCTCACGCCTAAAGCGACGTATCGCGCGACCGAAAACATCGTCCACGTCATCTCGTACGACCTCAACCGTCCGCTGCGCGCCATGCTGGGCAAGCGCGTAGACCCCACGACGTTTTTGGAGCGCAAAGAGGTGCGCCTCCAACTGCTCTCAGCGGACGGCCGCTACCAGAGAACGGATGTCGACGTCCGGCGGTTCGGCGGCACCGATGCGAAGTCGGCGGACTCCAGGGAGCGCACCACGCATTCCACCGGCGTGCTTTCGGCACGCGGCATCGAGCCTGCTAAAGTCGAAGCGCTCGGCGACGCGGGCGAAGGCGCGCTGGCCGAACTTCCGGCCGGCCCCATTCGCAGGGGCCAATCGTGGTCTTTCAGCCGCCCTATCTTAGTCGATATAGAACTCGGCCGGGGTACGATGACGTTCACGGACACGCTAACCGATGTGCAGACGCGGGGCGGCCGCACGATCGCCCTGATATCCGTCGCGGGCGCTGGCCGAGTGGAAGCCGCCCCCAACATGCAGGCCAAAGGGTTTCGGACGGCGAGCATGAGCCTGCAGGGCAAGGCTGAGTTCGACTTGACCACCGGAATGCCGGGCCTGCAGCATTACACCGCCCGCACCGAGTGGACCACGCGCGTGATGCTGACCAACATCGGCGTGATCTTCGACGACACGTTCGACTCCGAGCCTTGGACCGTTGCGCCGTGAGTGGCGATCTCGATGCCGCCCTGCTGCACGCGCTCGAGCATGCCGCGCTCAAAGACATAGCGTCCGCCTACCTCGCCGAGATCGATTCGGGCGCGTGCGGTCTGTGGCGTCCAGACGAGGACATCTATCCGGCAAGCGTGATCAAGGTCGCGATCATGGCCGAGGCGTTCCATCAGTTCGCCCACGGACTGTTAGACCCGAAGCGGCGCGTCGTAGTCAGCCAAGCCAATCAAACGACCACGGCCGAAGCAACGCCTCTGCTGCCGGGATACGAAGCCGCCGTGGCGGAGCTCGTCGACTTGATGATCACTCGCTCCGACAATGTAGCGACCAATCAGCTGATGGACGTGCTGCGGCGGGAAAAAGTGACCGAGTACATGCGCAGTCTTGGCTTGGCGACGTTCCTGCTGGGCCGCAAGCTATCGGGCAGCGAACCGCTCATCGAAGATCGCGAGGTGGTGGGCCGCAATCGGCTGCCCGCCGGCGAAATAGGCTGGCTGCTGCGCCTGATCGCCACCGACAGCGTGCCGGGCGCGGCGGCTCAGCGCGAGATCCTGAACCGCTGCGTGCACAACGACAAACTCGTTCCCGGCTTGGCCCCGGGAGATCGCTTCATGCATAAGACCGGCGAGACGGGCGACACGAGTCACGATGCCGGCATCCTGCACACGGCCGCCGCCAAGCGTTACGTCGTCGTTGTGTACACAGCTCCGCCGTCAAATCCCGACGGCAGCGATGCCTCTCATATCAACCCCCAGATGACGCAATTCATGCGCACTTTACGGCCTTCTTTGTGAGCCTGGCGATCGATCTCGGCGCCAAGGTAGTGCTGCTGACGGGCGGTTCGCGCGGCATCGGTGCCGCGGCGGTGCGCGCTTTGCATGAAGCTGGTGCTCGGGTATTCTTTTGCTACCGCCAAGACGAGGCCGAGGCGCGTCGCCTCGAGGCGCGCCTCGGGGCCAATGTGGCGGGGCGCCGATGCGACATCGCAGATCCGGATGCGCTGCCGCCGCTGGTCACAGAGTGCGTCGACCGATTCGGCCGCATCGACGTCCTCGTCAACAACGCGGCCATATTCTTTGACAACCCATTCGACGGCGACGACTACTCCGCGTGGCGCGCGCTGTGGCAACGCACGTTCGCGGTCAACATTTTCGCCGCGGCAAATCTGACTTGGCTCGTCATCCGTCAGATGCGTGCCCAAGGCGGCGGAAGAATAATCAACATCGCCTCGCGCGCCGCGCATCGCGGCGAGATCATGTTCGCCGACTACGGGGCTAGCAAAGCTGCCCTCGTCAACCTTACCAAGTCGATCGCCCGTGCCTGCGCGCGCGACGGTGTCGTGTCGTTTTGCGTCGCTCCCGGCTTCATCGAGACGGACATGGCCCGCGGCGAACTGGCGGCGCGGCGCAGTGAAATAGAAGCCGAGATTCCCGCCGGCCGAATCGGCACTGCCGCAGACGTCGCAGGCATCATCGCCTTCTTGGCATCGGGCCTGGCGGATTACTCAAGCGGTGCGACTATCGACGTCAACGGCGGATCGTACGTGCGCTAGGGCGCTCTCGAACGCCAGGGCGAAGCAGAGTTTGCGCGGAAGCGGCCTCAAGCCTGAATGTCGCAGGCCAAACGGTCAGTCGCGGCGTCGGAACGGAGTTGCAGGTGCAGGACACGCTAGTGCGAGTTGTCCTTCCGGAGATGGGAGAATCTGTCAGCGAAGGCACCGTGACTGCCTGGCGCAAGCAGCTCGGCGACTGGGTCGATGCGGGCGAACCGCTGGTAGACGTCACGACCGACAAGGTCGACGTCGAGGTGCCGTCGCCGGCCGGCGGCCGTCTCACCAACATCCACGCCGCCGACGGCGCGACCATCAGCGTCGGCGCGGCGCTCGGTGACATCGACACAGCGACCACACGCGAGCCGACATACGCGGCGCGGTCTCCTGACGGCCAAGCTCAAGCGCTAGGCGCCGGG
>JALYUR010000066.1 GCA_030853635.1 Vulcanimicrobiota bacterium
CCGACGCGGGTGAACTCGAAATGCTGGACGAGTATGAAGCGAACTTACGACGCCAAAGTGGCTCAGCCGGCTAGCCGCCTGCCGGCACCAGCTCCAATCGTAGCCGAGCTGCGCCGGGTATCGAAAAGTTACGGCGATAGACACGCGCTGCGCGATGTCGAACTCGCCTTAGCTAGCGGCGAAATCCTCGCCTTGCTCGGGCCAAACGGCGCCGGCAAGACGACGGCGATCAAACTGCTTTTGGGATTGCGTCGGCCCGATGTTGGTCAGGTGCTGGTCTTTGGCAGTGATCCGCGCCGTGCCGCAACGCGGCGGCAGATAGCCGCCACTCCTCAAGAGCTTGATTTTCCCCCGACTTTAAGAGTTAGCGAAATCATAGATCTGGTACGCGGCCATTACCCGAAGCCGCTGGCTCTGGCTGACGTCAGCCGAACGTTCGGTCTTGGCGAGATCGAAAAGCGGCAAACCGGCGGCCTGAGCGGCGGCCAAAAGCGCAAGTTGTCGGTGGCGACGGCTTTTGCGGCCAACCCGCCCGTCATCTTTTTAGACGAACCCACAACCGGTCTGGACGTCGAATCGCGTTTTTCGATCTGGCAAGCAGTGCGCGACTTTGTTCGAGTCGGGGGCACTGTTTTGCTGACGACTCACTACCTCGAGGAAGCCGAAGCGCTCGCAAGTCGAGTGGTGGTCATCCACCGCGGCCGGATCATTGCCGACGGCTCTGTCGCCGACATAAAAGGGCGCACGGGTCTCAAGAAGGTCCAGTTGCGTGCCGCTAGCTTGCCTCCGCTGGCGGCCGTCAGCGAATTATCACAAGACGCTGGCCGCTTCACGATTTACACGCACGACGCCGATGCGCTGGTCAGAGAACTCGTGACTCAAAAGGTACCCTTTTCCGACATCGAGATAGTGGCGGCATCGCTGGAAGAGGCATTTTTGCGCCTCCTCATGGAGGATGGCGATGCAAGCTTATAAGCTCATCATGTTGCATTTCCGCATCGGCACCACGGAACTGCTGCGGACGCCGTCCTACGTCGTTTTCACGATGGCGTTTCCAACGCTGTTCTATGCGTTCTTCGGCCTTCCCAACGCGAGTCAACCGGCCATGTCGCGTTTAATGATGGCATCCTTTGCAGCTTACGCCGTCATCGGAATAGCGCTCTTTCAGTTCGGCGTGAGCATTGCCCAAGAACGGGCTTCATCTTGGGAGGCGTTCCAACGCATGTTGCCCGTTTCATCCGGAGTGCGCTTAGCCGCCCGGGTCCTGTCCGCGTTGGTGTTCGCAGCCGCCGCTGCTGGTTTGGTTATACTAGTCGCTGTCCTATTTGGCAAACCCGGCCTATCGATGGGCATGCTTTTTTCACTTGTGGGCGGCCTGCTAATCGGTGTCATCCCGTTTGCACTCTTGGGTATTGCGCTCGGCTACTTCAGCAGCGAAAAGGCCGCCGTTCCGCTAGCCAATCTCATCTATCTTCCGCTCGCTTTTGTCGGCGGACTTTGGATTCCGCCGCAATTCCTTCCTAAAGCCGTCGCAGCGATTTCTCCGTTTGTCCCAACGCGCAGCTTCGGTGATATCGTGTGGGCCGCGGTCGGCCCTCGACCGTGGCCTCCGCAGGCACTGGCCGCGCTAGCGTGTTACGCCGCCATCTTTGCTGTGTTGGCATTGTGGGGCTACCGACGCGACGAGGGCCGGCGCTACTCCTAAACCCACAGTTGCGACAACGTGCGTTAAGCCTAAAGATCGCCTATTGGGTGAGTTCACGCACGACGCGCGCGGATGTCCGCCGCTGCAGCATGATCTGGACTTGACCTATCGAGATAGCGTAGCTTTCCTTCCGGACCGGTAATTGCGATACTGCTTACTCCAGCGGTGAAGCCGTGGGCCTTGGCGACCTCACCCGTCCAGTCCACCAAGATAGGCGGGCGCCGCCGTCCCCGATTTGTCGGACCGCTTTACGGGACGTTACTAGCTGTCCCAGGGGGCTCCCTGGCCACACCCCGACGTTTAAGGAAAATAAATGGCATAATATTTACTTAATGGAAGGCTAAGGTAAATTCTTTTGTCTTAAGAGGCTTCGAAAGGGGTAGCGGGTTGAACTCTAATCGGGCAGGCACGTTCAAAAAGTCGGGAACGCCCGAAGAGCCCTATTACATCTTCTTCCCCAACCCTCTTCCGCCTCAGCCGGCTATAGCCATGTCCGACCAGTTGGTGAGCTTGCTGGAGAAAGCCGGTCAGGCTGTTGGACGACTTGACGGCCTTTCCACAATACTGCCCAACCTAGAGCTTTTCTTATACTTTTACGTTCGCAAAGAAGCCGTCTTATCATCTCAAATTGAGGGCACCCAATCGACGCTCTCTGATCTGCTACTTTTCGAGAACGCTGAAACTCCGGGCGTACCATTGGCGGATGTCCGCGAGGTTTCAAGTTATGTGAACGCTATAGAAACAGGTCTATCAAAACTGAACACACTTCCCTTCTCATCGCGACTCATTCGAAAACTTCACGCGATTCTTCTATCACATGGGCGTGGTAGCGACCAACAACCCGGCGAGTTTAGAACAAGCCAGAATTTGGTCGGTGGGAGTCGACCAGGAAACGCCCTTTATGTGCCGCCGCCACCTGAAGTTGCCGTTGAATGTATCAGCGATCTAGAACGCTACATTCACGATAAGTCCAAACCTGTACCCACACTAGTTAAGGCCGCCCTGGTCCACGTTCAATTCCAAACGATTCACCCTTTCCTTGATGGCAACGGCAGGATCGGGCGCTTACTCATAACCTTGTTGTTGTGTGCCGAGGGCGTTCTTCAAAAACCTCTCCTATACTTGAGCTTGTTCTTTAAAACGAACCGTGCGGAATACTATCGGTTACTGCAAGCGGTACGCGAAAATGGAAGCTGGGAAGACTGGCTTGAGTTTTTCCTCACGGGGGTACACAAAACCGCTGATCAGGCGGTTTTCACCGCCCGCTCGATTCTGGAAATCTTTGATGAGGACCACAAACGAATCGAATCCTCAACCAGCGGTGGCTCGACCCTCAAGGTGCATCAGTACCTGCAGCGTCACGCAATCATGTCGGTGCCTTCGGCTACGAAAGAGATAGGGCTCAGCCTACCGACTATTCGTACGGCAATAGCCACACTCGTAGAATTAGGGATTGCGAAGGAAATAACCGGAAAGGCAAGACACCAGGTGTTCGCTTACGACCGCTATTTGAAGACCCTCAATGATGGCACAGAACCTTTGAAGGCTGCGGCGTAGGGTCGAAGCATCATTTTTAGTCCCTACTCCTTGGTGCAATCCTCGTGGCCGCAGCCGCACTGGGCGCCCTGGCCGCTCTCCTTTTGGCTTTGACACTCCGGACCGCAGAACTCATGGCTGCCGGCGGTGTAAGATATCAAGCAGCGACAAGCATCGTGCGCGCATTTCATGACTTGGGCCATACATGTCCCCCCTGCGTCTCGCTATCGAAGTAGTCCAACTGCGGCGAGTTGCGTACGAGCACACCGTTAGCTTCCACAACGTGTTTGTCTGAATCCGGATAAAAACACACATCGCCTGTGTCGATGCCAGCGATCAAAAGCAGCGTGCATGGTGCGTCGCTTTCGTTGGACAACCGGTGAGCGGCCCCAGGTTCGGCGCGAAAGACGATGCAGTCGCCACGCCGCAGCCTGCGCGTGGCGGCTGGCGTGCGAATCGTCGGTGTGCCTTCCCACACGATGAAAAATTCCTCTTCGCGCGTGTGCCAATGCAGCGGACAGTAAGATTCGCCGGGCCGCAGACGAGCGGCGGCTATGCCCAGCCGCTGCGCTCCAAGCATTAAGCCCACCTCAGCGTTATCCGCGTTGAACGGGGCGGGGTCGTCGGGGCAAGCGCGCCAGTCCAACTCGTCCACGTTGAGGACGCTGACCGGCGCGTCGGCGGCGCGCGCGTCGATCATCGCACCGAGCGCCTCGTGCGCGCGGCCGAACACCGGCATGCCGTCGCCGATCAGCAAGTGATCCAACTGCAGCGCGCGCAGCCGCCGAGCCGACAGCAGCGCCCGCGCAGGATCGATCAGCTTTTCGTCCGCCATCAGCCGCAGCGACCCGGCCGGCGCGCCCCAAAACGCATCGCCGCAAATCGCGGTGCGCAGGTCGCGGCCATAAAGCGCCATTTCGCCCGCGGTCTTGTAACCGTCGAGGATCATGACGCGCCAGCCGAAGATATCGTCGCCGTCCCCAACGACGCGGTCGACTTTGAGCGAGAGCAGCGGCGCATCGGGTTGGCTTGCGATGACCGGCACTTGGAGCTGCCCGGCGAAGAGCGCGGCGGCGCGCTGATGGTCTCGGTTTGTGACGACGATTGCGCGCACGGCCGCCGCCCGCAATTCACGGATTAGACTCTCGTCGTCGTCAGTTTGGAGCGGGTCGACGACGAAAACGCCGTCGGGACGAGCCACCAGCCAAGAGTTGAAGAACACACCGCGGTCGGGTTGCCAGCGCGACCAAAAGCTTATCCCATCGATTATCGTCTGCTGCATCACCATAGATACGGTCGAGCGCATGCACATTCCCATGCGCGGCCAAGAACTGAGCTCAGCCGCCGGAACGCTGACGCGAGCGGTTCTTAGTAAAGCAAATACCGGCTGCGCCGTTGCATGAACGACTCGAGCGCATCGCTCCAGCCGGCCGCGATCCGGCGCGGGTCTTCCCCAGTTTTAATGGCGCCGACGATCGCATCGTCGGAAACCAGCCCGCGCACATCGTCCAGCTGATAGTCTTGAGAGTACAGTTTGTGCAGCGCAGAGGCGATCTCCAAGCCCAACTCGGGGGCATCCAAGATGTAGCGCTCCAACACGAGGATATTGACACCGTGGCATGATCGCCCAGCGTACTTGCTCGCGGCCGGGGTGACGGTCACCGGCACGAAGCGCACTCCGCTGATAAAGCGCTCGTTGAGATAGGCTGCCAGGCGACGTCCATCGATCCAGGGTGCGCAAACCAGCTCGAACGGCGTATCCGTACCGCGACCGACCGACACGTTGCTGCCCTCGATCAGGCCGATGCCCGGATACAACGTCGCCTCTGTGAGACTGCGCATGTTCGGCGACGGATTGATCCACTGCAACCCGGTCGCATCGAACCAATCGCCGCGCATCCACCCTTCCATCTTGACCACGCGCAAACGCGCGCCGATATGGCGCTCGGCATTGAACAACTCGGCCAGTTCCCCCATGGTCATGCCGTGGCGCACCGGCAGCGGATAATAGTCGACGAAGCTGTTAGCGCTGGCCTGCGAGAGCGGCCCTTGGACGAGCGAACCGGTGATGGGATCGGGGCGGTCCAGCACGATCACCTCAATACCAGCCTTAGCGGCGGCTTCCAAGAAGTACCCCATGGTCGTTTCGTACGTGTAGTAGCGCACGCCCACGTCCTGAATGTCGATGACAACCGCATCCAGCGTCTTCAAAATATCTATGGACGGACGGCGCTGCGCATCGGTGGCGCCGTACACGCTGTACACCGGAACACCGCTGGCCGCGTCGAGCGTGTTGCCGATAGCCGTGGTGTCCAGGGTGCCGGCGACGCCATGTTCGGGGCTGAATATCGCGCTAAGCCGCAGGCCGGATGCGTGGGCCAGCACGTCGATCGTCCTGCGGCCGTTTGTGTCAACTCCGGTTTGATTGGTCAACAAGCCGACCTTGCGCGGCGCGGCAGCGTTTGGCGACAGCGCGGTAAAGCCCGTCGCTTCCATCACATCGATGCCCAAGCGCACGCTCCCGTTCCGCGAGCGCACCAGGCGCCGGCCGGCCGCCGCCTCGTTGTAGCCGGTGATGGCGGCAAATCGCGGGCTCATAGCGGCGGGCTGCCGCAGCCCCAGCGCGGCGGCGACGGCCGTCGCGACTTTGGTCCGCAAGCTTATGATGCCCGGCCCACCGCCGCGCGGGTGAACCGCGTTCGTCAGCAGCACCACGTAAGTCTGAGTCGACGGGTCGATCCAAAGAGA
The DNA here is from genome assembly GCA_030853635.1 of Vulcanimicrobiota bacterium. GTDB lineage: Bacteria > Vulcanimicrobiota > Vulcanimicrobiia > Eremiobacterales > Eremiobacteraceae > Mawsoniella. Next base: position 5,990 of record JALYUR010000066.1, read on the forward strand.
GGTGCCGGTAAAGCCGGTGTGGCCGAAAGATCCGATCGGAAATAATTCGCCGCGGTTGGTCGAGTACGGCGAATCGATGTCCCAGCCGAGCCCGCGCAGGACCGTCGAAGTCGGCGGCTGCTGGGGCGTCGTCATCTTCGCAAAGATCGGCGGTGAAAGGATGCGTTTTGCGTCCAACATCCACTGGGCAAAGCGAGCGACGTCGTCGGCATCGGAGAACAATCCCGCGTGGCCCGCGACGCCCCCCATGCGCCGGGCGGTCGGGTCGTGAACCACCCCGCGCAGCATCGTGCCGCGCTCGTCATACTCGGTCGGCGCGATTCTCCCAAGCCACGCGGCCGGAGGCTTGAAGCGCGTGTGCGCCATGCCGAGCGGCTGATAAAAATTTCGGCGCGCGTACTCGTCGAGCGGCTGCCCGGAAATACGCCTCACCAGCTCGCCCGCGACGATGTAATTGATGTCGCTGTACAAAAACTGAGCGCCCGGTGAGATCACCGGCCGCTCCGCAGCGGCGCGAGCTATCGCTTGAGCGTATCCGCGCCAAGACGAAGAGAGATCGAGGTCGCCGCGCAAGCCGGAGAAATGCGTCAGCAGTTCGCGGACGGTGATGTCATCTTTGGCCTGCGCGGCGAACTGGGGAAAATAGGTCGCTACCGTGTCGTTGAGCTTAAGCCGGCCTTGTTGTTCTAGCAACATGATGGACGGTGCCGTTGCCATCGACTTCGTCAGCGACGCCATGTCGAAAATCGTATTTTCGGACATGCGCTCCCGGCGCGGCTCGAGCGCGCGCCAGCCAAACGCTTTGCGATGCACGATTTTTCCGTTGTGGCCGACGATGAGAACGGCGCCCGGTATTTCGCCTTGCGCGACGGCGCGATCGACGACCACATCGACATCGCTAAAAGAGCCGAGGGAAACCGCCGCATCTCGCGAGGCCGCAGCCGCCGCTTGCAACGCGCAACAAACCAAACAAAGGGCCAAGACTACCCGGAACATCACGCGCTCTTGATAAGTTTTCGCATCGAGTCGATTCCTTTCGCAACGCATATGAAATACGTAAGTGCGATGACGGGCCAATCGTCTCAAGGCCGAGCTTCCCGGTGCGCAGAAAGCGTCTCAATGTCGCTCGCTATGCGGGCGCAAGTTCGGCGTTTTTTGATCGCAAGCCATTGTGGTCGAGAGGTGGAGGCAACCAACTATGTGGATGCAACGTTTTCCTTTGCTCATCGTCGCAGTCGCGACCGCAATGCTTTGGGGATGCCACGCCGGCGCCGTCGCTCCATCCCCTGCGCTGCCCACCAATTCGCTCGATACTATCGCTCAGCGCAACGTCGGCACCCTGGCCAGTCTTGGTTCTGGGCTAATCTACGTCGCTGACGGAACCGCCAACGCGATAACGATGTATCCGAAAGGCGGCAACGGCGACATCTCGCCGGCAGCCACCCTTAGCGGCTCTAACACCCACCTCGACGACCCGGCGGTCCCCTTCGTTTCGACGAGCGGCGAGATCTACGTGACCAGCCCGCTCTCAAACTCGGTTGAAGTGTTTCCGGCGGGCTCGAGCGGCAATCAAGCGCCGTCGCAGCATATCTTCGGACACAACACCGGGCTCGCCAACCCGGGCGGCATCGCACTGGACTCTAAAGGCGACATTTTCGTCGCTAGTGCGCAGCTGAACACGATCGACGTGTTCGCACACACCGCAAGCGGCAACGCTAAGCCGATCCGTACGATTGCCGGTTCAAGCACCCGCCTATCGGGTCCCAAGGGCATCGCACTGCGCCCGAACGATCAACTGATCGTGGCGAACTTTAAAGCGAACAGTATTACTGTTTACGCCGCCAACGCAACCGGAAACGCCACCCCGATTCAGACTATCTCCGGCACGGCGACGGGACTTTTGGAGCCGGTATTCGTCGCGGTCGACAGCGCCGGCAATATCTACGCTACAAACTTTAGCGGCAACAGCATTGTGGAGTTTAAGCCGACCGCCAACGGCAACGCTACGCCGATTCGCAAGATTTCGGGGACAAAAACGGGATTGTCGCGGCCCACAGGCTTGAAAGTGGCGGCGAATGGAACGATATTTGTCGCCAACGCTAGCGCCAACGACATCGAAACGTATGCCGCGGGCGCGAACGGCAACGCCGCCCCGCTGACGAGAATCGGCGGGCAAAAGACGGGGCTCTT
>JALYUR010000120.1 GCA_030853635.1 Vulcanimicrobiota bacterium
ACCGCCAGGCCACCATTGAACCGGCGGTAGTAAATGTCCGGATCATTGGCGTCATAACCGGGGCCGCCGTAGTATTCCGCGCACGGCGCTCCGAGGTTTGACTTGTACTCGGGATGATACTGCTCCATGCCGTAACCAACCCCAGGCCCGTTGTTGGGCGTCGTAAAGAGAGCCGCGCCCTGCTCGTTGCCCATCAGATAAGTCGCGATGGAATACTCTAAATGCAGCGGAGTCACTGTAACGCTGTCCTGGGCGAACCTGTCGACCATCAACACTGCGACGCCGTGACGCTGAGCGTAAATCATGTAGTCCAACGTGGCCTTGAAGTAGTGCGTGTCTGCCGCGTAGTCCCCATAATTAGAGAAACCACCCTCGTCGAGCAACGCGTCCACGTTAGCCAGCAACTGCGTTTCGTTCGGGTTTGAAACAGCGCTCGTCGGGTGATTGACGATCAACGCGAGATGGTGAGGGCCGATGACGGGGTCGGTCGTGACGATGGATTTCGCGCTTTTAATCCACGCCACGGTATCGCTGGCCCATTGGGGATCGTACCTGCCGCTGTAGCGGCGCACGAAGCGGCCGTTGCTCCAAATGCCGCAACCGTAATACCCTGGGCCCAAATCCCACCCCATCGGGTCGAAGAAAAAGACCTCGTCTATCGCTAAGGCGTTGTAACCATGGCCGATCGCGTAAGGACCAAAAGTCTGTCGGATTTGGTAGTCCGCCACCGCGGGATTATGGATGTCCAGCGGCACATCCGTCTCCCCGTGCATGTACGCGATGCGGTGCGTCGGCGTACCCGCGCCGTCGCAAGCGTAAAGGATCCAATCGGGGTGGTTTGCTTGCCACCACGTCAGGTCGTGGCCGCCGGCTTGTCTCCAATCCTGTTCCTGGATGAAATAAAGCGATACCAGCATCGATGGATGGGCGCTGTTCCAAACGTTTGGCCGGCCGGCGCCCCACACCGCATCGTAACGCCGTCCGTCTTGCAGTATCTGGTTTGTCGTCATGCCGTGATCCGCACGTTCGTCGAACACTTGGAACAGCGCGATCCTTCCCCACGTGCTGCTGATGCGCGTCGGCGGCGGGGCGGAAATCGGTATCCTTACCGATGAGGCCGCTGATGCGTCGGTTCGATTGCCGGAATCGCCGGGCAGATCAGGCGATGAACCGCCGCCGCAAGCCGTCAGTAGTATAGCGGTGATGACTGGGCAAGCACAGTTCTTGAACATACTTCGAATCGGTACAGCCATAACAACCCTCTGCCGTAAAAACAGATCGGCGCCATCTTCATGACGGCTGGCGGATCAGGAGAATATCACCGTTGGCTATTCGGTCGAGCCGATCGCTCGGCTCAAGATGCTTTGCCTAAGAGCTACAAGTCAGTTAGAGTGCTTGAGTTTGTTGCGCGGACGATGCGCTCACCTGTCATATCGATGCACGTCATCGCATATGAATACACGCCGAAATCATATGGCATCGTTGGCGCGCGATGAGTTTGCTTCGCAACACGCCTGAGGGCGTTAGCTAGGAAGAGAAGTTTGCTTCGAGCTTGGGCTTAAGTCAACGCGAAGCCAGGTCCCACCCGGCCAGCGCGGCGCAAGCCTCATACGTGCTGCTCAAGAACTCCAAGATGGCGGCGCGCGGCGACTCAGAACTACGGACATCCTCATAGCGCAGCATGAACTCGCCCATCTCCGCGTTCCAAGCTGCCGCCTGCGGGCCGATCTTCGCCTTTTCCACGCCGGCCGGCTTCGGATACGCATAGCTCCAAAAAGCCGGCTCGGGAAAGCGATCATCGCCCGGCCAAAAGCCCGCGGCGATCTCCTCGGCGTCCATGCCCTTGCGCATGATCACGTTGCCGCTCGGGGCCTGCGCCGGCCGGCCGGAAAAGCGCGCGTATGCCAAGTCGAACGAGCCCCAGAAGAACTGGACTACCGTTTGACGGCCCCTAAACGGCGCGCGATGCTCCTTAAAAACAGCGTCCACTTGGCTTAGTATCCGCCAAAAGCGGTTGACGTACTCCGCGTCGTAAGCTGCGTGCACCCGATCGTCCGTGAACGGAATAGGGCTGGCGATCTCCTGCGGCATCGGGTTGATGCTGACGTCGATCGCAAGATCGCGCAGCGCCTCCATGACCTGCGCATAGAAATCAGCGACGCTGCGCGGCTTTAGCTCGATCGAGCGCGTCTGCCCATCGCTTGCACCAATGAGCAGCTTGTGCGCGATAAAATCGAAGTCGATCGCAAACGTGCGCTCGGCGCACGGCATTGGGCTGGTGGTGAGCCCCCGCGCGGTCACGTACAGCGGCACGTGGGCCCACTGAGGTTCCGGCGGCGCCAGCGCCAGGCGGACCTTGCCGACGATCTGCGCGTAAAGGTGCAGCGTATCGCAGGTGTCCTTCCATGCTTCCAAAGGCAGCACCGGCCAATGATCGTTCACAACAATGTCGCCGCCTTCTCAAGCATCTCCGAGATCATCTAGCCTCCCGCCCCTAACGGCGCAGCTTCTACTCAGCTACCATAACGGTTTCTCTGCCACCGTCGGTAAGATTCATCGCCGGCTCAGCATAACCCGTGCGGGGAACGCGACGAATTACTGCGTCCCCATCTCGCAGGCCGCCATGCGCTGCTGCATAAAACGCCGCTCTGCAAGGTTGCGCGCAAGCCCGGCCGCCGATCTAAAATGCTCGCGCGCTGCTTCAATGCGTCCGCTGCGAAGTTCGAGCTCGCCAAGTGCCGCTTGATAGAACGGATAGGCGGCTAACCGATCGCAATTTTCGATCGCCGCTACCTCCGCCAGCCCCCGCTCGGGCCCCTCGCACTGCGCGACGGCGATAGCCCGGTTAAGCGCGACGACCGGCGAAGGTCGCAGCCTCATTAACGCATCGTAAAGCGAAACGATGCGTGACCAGTTCGTTTGATCCGCGCTGCGCGCTTGGGCATGAACCGAGCCGATCGCGGCCTCGATGTGATATTCCGTCAGTTCGGGACCTGTGGCCGAGAGATCCAAAAACCTCTTGCCTTTAGCCACCAGCGGCATAACCCAAAGCGACCTGTCCTGCTCGTACAGCGTAGTCAAATTGCCTGCAGCATCGATGCGCGCCGGCAGCCGAGCGGCATGGAAACACATCAGCGCATACAGGGCCTGAGCGGCGGGCGTCGACGTCTGCTTGTTTTCCAAGAGCAACGCCGCCAGTCGCATCGCCTCCCTGCATAGCTCCGCACGCACCACCGACTCGGCGGATGCGCCATGATAGCCTTCGTTGAAAAGCAAGTACAGAGCGCGCTGAACGGCCGCCAGACGGCTTGAGAAATCGCGGTCGCTGAGGTCGAAGAGCTTTTTCGATCCCGCCAGCACCTTCTTCGCCCGTCCTAGCCGCTTTGCGGTTGCCGCACCGGTGCTCAAAAACGCGCTTGCGATCTCGCCCACGCTGAAACCGCAGAGCAGAGAAAGCACGAGCGCTACCTGCGTTTGTTCCGGAAGGCGCGGGTGGCAGCACGAGAACATCATGCGAAGCCGATCGTCTCTCAGCGCGTGAGGTTTGAAAAGCTCAGTGACCGTCGGGGCGAGCGTCCACTCGCTCTGCAGCTCGCGCCCTAATTCCGGTGCAAAAGTTCGGGCAGTTCGCTCTCGCCGCAACGCATCGATCGCGCGGTTCTTCGCGGCGGCCATAAGCCAGGCGGAAGGATTCTCGGGGACTCCCCGCAGTTTCCAAACCTCCAGCGCCCGGCAAAAGGCGTCTTGAACGACGTCTTCTGCCAGCGCTAGGTTGCGGACTCCAAAAATGCGCGTGAGCGCGGCGAGCATGCGCCCCGACTCACGGCGGTAGAGGCTTTCGCCGGGCTCCACTACATCTGCATAACTGGACGCACTTCCACAAGACCGCCGAACTCGAAAATCGGGCAGCCCTTGGAGAGTTCCGCCGCTTGTGCGAGATCCTTGGCCTCGACGAGCGTATACCCGCCGACGAGGTCTTTGGACTCCGCGTACGGGCCATCGGTCACGACCTTCTGCTTGCCCCGCACGACTTTACCGTTCGGCTCCAGCGGCTGGCCGCGATCCTTGAGGTGACCGGTCTCGCCCAGTTCTTTCATCCAAGTGACCCACTTTTGCATCTGCTCTTCCCCTTGCTGGGGGGAATCAGCTCTGACACCGCCACGGTACAAGTAAACGAATTCGCTCATCGTTGGATCCTCCATAAGTTGGCACCTCGGATCGGATGCCTCGACCTATGGACGTTTAACTAAGTGCGCAACGGACATTTTTATTTCGGGCGGTCGCGGCGGCTTTGAGTGAGCTGTGGCCGAGCCCTGAGCATTCCAATAGGGCGGCGCGCCGAGCCGAGAGAAGCCCAGGCGTCCATGATCCTGCACGGCGACCTCGATGCTTTTTATGCGGCCGTTGCGCAGCGCGATGAACCAAGCCTGCGCGGCAAACCGCTCGTCGTGGCCGGGTCGAGTCGCCGCGCGGTGGTGCTCACGCCTTCATACGAGGCCCGGCCGTATGGCATCCACAGCGCGATGCCCCTCTACCAGGCAAAGGCTCGCTGTCCGCACCTCATCGTCGCGCCGCCCGCCTACGAGAAATACCGCGAGGCGAGCCGCTCGCTGTTTGCAATCCTGCGCAGCCATAGCCGAACGGTCGAAGGCCTTTCTCTCGACGAAGCATTCTGCGATCTCGGCGACGTGTCGCTCGCGGACGGAGTCGAGGTCGGCAGACGCATCAAGCGTGACGTACGCGAAACCATGGCCCTGACGATCTCGATCGGCCTTGCGACTGCCAAGATGGTGGCCAAGGTCGCAAGCGACGATGGGAAACCCGACGGTCTGGTCGCGGTCGCGCCCAGCACAGAAGCCGAATACCTTAAGGAAAAACCGCTGCGCCGACTTTGGGGCGTCGGACCAAAAACCGAGGAGCGCCTGCGCGCTCGGGGCCTTGAGCGCATCGGCCAAATCGCCGAACTGATCGACGAAACGTTGCGCGATCTCTTCGGCGGCTTTGGCATCCGGGTTCGCGAGCTGTCGCTCGGTATTGATCGGCGCACGGTCAGCCCGGCCGACGCCGTTCGATCGATCTCAAGTGAAGAGACTTTCGAGCGCGATGTCGCGGCCGTCGACCAGCTGCGGCCATTCGTTCGCGCGCAAGCATGCGAACTCGCCGAACGCCTCAAGCACCGCTCGCTGCGCGCGTCGACCGTGGCTGTCAAGATCAAGCTGTCCGACTTCAGCATCATCAGCCGTCAGACTTCACTGGCCCAGCCCACAGATGATGCGCGCCTCATCAACGCCGCGGCGACATTTTGTCTGCGCCGCGCCGATCCTCAGCGGCCGGTGCGCCTCATCGGCGTCCGGGTCGGTTCGCTTGCCGCCGCCGGCATCCGCCAAATCGGGCTGTTCGCGCCCGGCCGCGAAATCGAGCGCTGAGGTTAGTAGAACTCAGCGGGTCGGGCGTAGCTCCCGCGGGGCTTTGCGCCATCCGAAAGATTCATCCGTTCGGCATATAGCCTAACCGCGTCGCAGCACGTATTATCGGTTCATGTTATTAAGTTCTCTTCCAAATCCCCAGGGTCCCCGGACGTGTAGCCAAGGTCTGCGACGTGTGCGGCCTGCCCGAGTGAAACGATGAACCCAACCATTCTTGTGGTCGGTTTGATCCTGCTCTCGGCGCTATCGTTCTGGCTGTTCGATCGCTACGTCGTGGGCTGCGAAAGAATTTAGGGCGGCCTGCATGTTCGATAACATTTTGGGCCTCGTGCTAACCGTCGCAGGCATTGCGTACCTCGGGTACGCCATGCTGCGGCCGGAAAAGTTCTAGGAGCACATCCCTTGACGATGCACGGCTGGCTGCAAGCCGCCTTTTTCTTCGCCCTGGTTTTGGCACTCACCAAACCGCTTGGGCTGTTCATGGCTCGCGTGTTCAACTCCGAGCGGACCTTTTTATCGCCGATCCTCGCCCCCGTCGAGGGCGCCTTCTATCGCGTCTGCCGGATCGATGCGCGCAAGGAGATGACTGCGGCAAGTTATCTGTTCGCAGTGCTCGCCTTCAGCGCCGTAGGTCTGCTGTATCTGTACGTGCTGCTCCGCACGCAGAAATGGTTGCCGCTCAATCCACAGGGATTCGACAACCTTTCGCCCGACGGCGCCTGGAACGCCGCCGTCAGCTTCCTGACGAACACTAACTGGCAGTTTTATTCCGGCGAGAGCACGATGAGCGATCTCAGCCAGATGGCAGGGCTAGCCTGGCACAATTTCGTCTCGGCTGCTGCCGGTATCGCCGTAGCCATCGCCGTCGTGCGCGGCGTTACGCGGACCGATCGCAAGACGGTCGGCAACTTTTGGGTCGACTTGACGCGCTCGCTCTTGTACGTGCTGCTGCCGCTCAGCGTCCTCGGCGGTTTTCTGCTGATCATGCAAGGTATACCGCAGAACTTTCACGCTTATACGAGCACAGTATCGCTTGAAGGCATGAAGCAGATGATCACGCAGGGTCCGATGGCATCGCAAGAGATCATCAAGGAGCTCGGCACAAACGGCGGCGGATTCGTCAACGCCAACTCCGCTTCGCCGAACGAGAATCCTACTGCCTTCAGCAACTTGCTCGAGATGCTCGCGATCTTTTTGATCCCCGCGGCGCTCACATACACGTATGGGCGCTTCGCCAAAGATCAGCGTCAAGGCTGGGCGTTATTTGCGACGATGGCTATCCTCTTCGCGGCTTCCTTCACCGTCGCCAGCATAGCTGAAGCAGCGGGCAATCCCATCGTCCATCATCTCGGCGTCGCAGGCGGCAACCTCGAAGGCAAAGAGGTTCGTTTCGGAACTTCCGGGTCGGCGCTGTTCGGCACCGTTTCGACGGACACGTCTTGCGGCGCCGTAAACTCAACCCACGATTCGTGGACGCCCATCGGGGGGTTGATGCCGCTGCTCAACATGCAAATGGGTGAGGTGGTGTTCGGCGGCGTCGGAACGGGTCTCTACGGGATGATCGTGTTTGTCGTGCTGACCGTCTTTATTGCCGGCCTGATGGTTGGCCGCACGCCGGAGTTCCTCGGCAAAAAGATCGAGCGGCGAGAAGTTCAACTGGCGATTCTCGCGGTGCTCGTGCTCCCTGTTTTTGGGCTCGTGCTGCCCGCTATCTCCGTGCTGTTGCCCGCGGTCACGAGTCACCTGGGCAATAGCGGTGCGCATGGCTTTTCCGAGATGATCTACATGTTCACGTCGACGACTGAGAACAACGGCAGTGCGTTCGGCGGCGTCAGCGGCAACACTTATCTCAACTTCGCAACCGGCATCGCCATGCTCTTCGGTCGGTTCTTGTTCATCATTCCCGCCGTCATGCTCGCGGGTTCGCTTGCCGGCAAGCGGAGCGTCGGCGAAACGGCCGGCACGTTCACTACCTACTCGCCGATATTCGTCGGACTGCTTTTGGGCGTGATCCTCATCGTCGGGCTCTTGACCTTTATACCGGCCGATGCGCTCGGCCCATTCGTCGACCAACTGCAAATGCACCAAGGAAAGACGTTTTAGACCATGATTTCGCCTCGCCGCCTGGAACGCCGCCCCCAGGCTCGCCCGCTTTTCGACCGCGCCATCATCGGTCGGGCCGTGCGCGACTCGTTCGCCAAGCTCGATCCACGCTGGCAATTCCGCAACCCGGTCATGTTCATCGTCGAAATCGGCGCATTGGTCACGACGCTGCTGTTCTTGCGCGATGTTTTCGCTCGCGGCGGGCACAACGCCGGTTTCGACATCGCCATCTCCCTTTGGCTTTGGTTCACGGTCGTCTTCGCGAACTTCGCCGAGGCGGTCGCCGAAGGACGCGGTAAGGCTCAGGCCGATTTTTTACGCCGCACCAAGACCGAAACGTGCGCCCGCAAAATCCTCGGCGGCAAGCCGGTAATGGTCAATGCCAACGAACTGCGCAAGGGCGATCTGCTTCGCGTCGAGCCGAACGAATTGATCGCCGGCGACGGCGACGTCGTCGAAGGCGCCGCGTCGGTCGACGAATCGGCGATCACCGGCGAATCGGCGCCCGTAATTCGCGAAGCAGGCGGCGACCGCTGCGCCGTGACGGGCGGTACGCGCGTCCTTTCCGACTACATAGTGGTCCGCATCAGCTCGAACCCCGGTGAGACCTTCCTAGACCGCATGATCTCACTCGTAGAAGGGGCATCGCGCCAGAAGACACCCAACGAAATCGCGCTCTCGATACTCATCTCGGGTCTCACGATCATCTTCTTGTTCGCGGTCGTCACGCTTGGGCCGTTCTCGATCTACGCGGGCTACGTGCAAAGCATCACCGTCTTGATCGCATTGCTTGTCTGCCTCATTCCGACGACGATTGGCGGCTTGCTGTCGGCCATCGGCATCGCCGGCATGGACCGCGTTCTGCAACGCAACGTGCTCGCGATGAGCGGCCGCGCGGTGGAGGCGGCGGGCGACGTCGACACGCTGCTGCTCGACAAGACCGGCACGATCACGCTCGGCAATCGCCAAGCGACTCAGATCATCCTAGCCGAGGGTGTCGACCGTCGGACCGCGTCGCTAGCCGCCTATTATTCCTCGCTCGCCGACGAGACGCCGGAAGGCCGTTCAATCGTGTTGCTCGCGCAGCAAGAGCCGGAGCTCGGCGGCCTGCAAAACGCGCCGGCCGATGGCTCGACGTTCGTCCCGTTTTCGGCCTACACGCGGATGAGCGGCCTTGATCTGGCCGCCGGCCGCTCGATCCGCAAGGGCGCGCCGGATGCCGTGCGCGCGTGGGTGCGCGAGCGCGGCGGTGACGCGGGCGACGCGCTGACAGCCGATATAGAGCGCATCGCCCGCGCCGGCGGCACCCCGCTTTTGCTCGCCGACGAGCGGCGAGTTCTAGGCGTGATAACGCTAAAAGACATACTTAAGCCCAATATGAAGGAGCGCTTCGACCGCCTGCGGGCGATGGGAATCCGCACGGTGATGATCACGGGCGACAATCCGCTCACTGCCGGCGCGATCGCACGTGAATCGGGCGTGGACGACTTCCTTGCCGAGGCGACGCCCGAAACGAAGATGCGCCTCATCAAGCGCGAGCAAGATTCGGGCCGGCTCGTCGCGATGACGGGCGACGGCACCAACGACGCACCCGCTTTGGCGCAAGCCGACGTCGGCGTGGCGATGCACACCGGCACCCAGGCCGCCAAGGAAGCGGCGAACATGGTCGATCTGGACTCAGATCCGACCAAGCTGATCGAGGTCGTCGAAATCGGCAAGCAGTTGCTAATGACGCGCGGGGCGCTCACGACGTTTTCGATCGCCAACGACGTCGCAAAATACTTCGCCATCCTCCCGGCGATGTTCGTGACCGCCTATCCCGAGATGCAAGCGCTGAACATCATGCGCCTCTCCACGCCGCAGAGCGCTATCTTGTCCGCCGTCATCTTCAACGCCCTGATCATTATCGCGCTCGTGCCGCTAGCGCTGCGTGGCGTCGCATACCGTCCGCGCGGCGCGAACGCGGTTCTGCGCGACAACGTGTTGATTTACGGCGTCGGCGGGATCATCGCACCGTTTGTCGGCATCAAGGTCATCGACCTCATCCTCTCTGCGCTGCACCTCAGCTGAGAACGGGAAGGCAGACTAATAACATGGCCAGCTCTTTACCAAAGACCCATGGGCCGGCTCTCGGCCAGACGGATGCTAAAGGCACCAACGACAGCATGCTACGTCACCTGCCGACGTCTGTGATCTTTACCGTCGTGTCGGTCATGCTGCTCGGCATCATCTACCCGCTAGTCATGGCAGGCGTCGGGATGCTCATCTTCCCTAAGCAGGCCAACGGTTCGATGGTGCGAATCGACGGCAAACTCCTTGGCTCGGATATCGTCGGACAGCTTTGGACGAAGCCCCAGTACTTTGCCGGGCGGCCATCGTCGGCCGGTAAGAACGGTTACGATCCGACCGCCACCAGCGGCACGAACCTTGGCCCAACGTCGAAGAAGCTGATCAAGGCGACGAGCGATGCGATCGACGCCCTGCGCAAAGCAAACCCGGAGGCGACGGTGCCCATACCGATGGACCTCGTGACCTCGAGCGCAAGCGGTATAGATCCTGACATCTCACCGGAAGCGGCGCTTTATCAAGCTCCCCGGATCGCAAAGGCTCGCAACCTAAGCCTGGTTGCGGTCAACGCAATCGTTCGAAGGTACACGCACGGCCGGGAACTCGGTTTCCTCGGCGAACCGCACGTCAACGTACTCGAGCTGAACCTCGCCCTCGACAAGAAAGCAGCCAAGTGATCCGTCTACTCGCCCTGGGGCTCACCATCGCGTCTGCGCCCGTCATCGCCGTCGCGCAGGCCGCGCCGTCTCCCGCGCCGTCAGCCTCCGCTGTTGCGCCAGCGCCATCCGCGTCGCCGTCCGCGACGCCCAACGCAATCGGGCAGGCCTTGAAAGCAAACGACCCATGCACGTCTATGTCCGCGATCGTCAGTCGGCCCACCGTGACGAACTCGGTATGCACGGTGCGGCCGAATCACGTTTTGGTCGAGACCGGCTATCAGAACACGACGAGCTATGGCGTCGGAAATACCGTTGTGTACCCGCAGACTCTCATCCGCATCGGCACCCGTGTCCCGGCGCTCGAACTGGATTTTTCACCGCCCGAGATCCAGCGCAGCGGCGGCCTCGCCGGCCCGACCGACGCCGGAGCGGGTCTTAAGTACGTGCTCGGTTACACGCCCAAGTCAAGCTACGGTGTTCAGGTGTTCATCACCGTGCCGACCGGCTTGACGGCCTTTTCCGCAAATGAAACGCAGTCGACCTATGCGCTCACCGCGGGCTACACTTTCAACGCCGTGCTCTCAGTGGCGGCCGGTGCCAGCATAGCATCGCTGGCGGCCGCCGGACAGCGCTACACATCCTTCACCCCATCGCTCGTTTTGAGCGCGTCGTTGCCGAGCGCAAATAGCGTGTACGCCGAGATCGCTGCCTTCAGCAGCGCTAACGGACCGGGCACGGCGACACGGACCCAGTACATCGTCGGCGCCTACCACGATGTCGGGCAGCGTTTGCAACTCGATGCAGAAATCGGTATATCACCGACGGTGTCGACGGGCCGGTACCACTACCTCGGGGCGGGAATAAGTTATTACTTGTAAGCAATGATTCGGCCTAGGCGCTGCCCAACGCAGGGGGAGCATAGCGGACGACGATGAGCGCCGCCATCGTGGTTTTCGTTGTTTTGCTCGGCGTCGCGTTTCTCTTTGCTCGGCTTCCAGGTCAGGCAGGCTTGCCGCCGGCAGCGGCGATCGTGCTCGTCGGCATCGCCGCCGGCGCCATGTTGCCGCACGCGTTGCGGATCGGCCTGAGCCCGCCGGTTCTCGCACTGTTTCTGCCGGCACTGATCTTCGAAGCGGCCTGGGATATAGATGCCTCCGCTTTGCGCCGGGCGGCGGTCGCGATCGTGCTGCTAGCGGTCCCTGGTGTGCTATTGACGGCGGCGACGATCGCCGGGAGCGCCGCTTTCGGCGCAGGCATGGCGCCGGCGACGGCGTTTGCACTCGGGGCGACGTTGTCTGCCACGGATCCGGTGGCGGTGCTGGCGCTTTTTCGTAAACTAAACGTCCCCGTGGACTTGCTGACCATCGTCGAGGGCGAATCGATCGCGAACGACGCGGTCGCGGTCGTGCTGCTCGGGGCGATAATCGCTTTCTCGCAGCCGGGAAACGGGATGACGTTGTTTGGGCTCGTCGCCAAGAGCGCATATGTTTCGGGCGCCGGGATCGTCGTTGGGCTGCTCGTCGGCGCGCTCGCAACGCTGATCTTGCGCCGCTTTCAACGATCGTCGGTCGGTATATTAACCACGATCGCCGTAGCCTACGGCGCATACGGCATCGCATCGTCGATCGGCGGTTCGGGCATTTTTGCCAGCGCGGCCGCCGGTGTTGCGCTGCCCGCGGTGGCGTTGGGGAAAATCGAGCAGCAAACGGTCGACCGGTTTTGGGACCGGAGTGCGCTGATTATCAACGGAATCGTTTTCTTGCTCGTCGGTTTGAGCTTGAGGCTCGAGCGGATTTTCGACGAGCCGGTCCTGATCGGCCTGACGGTGCTCGCCGCCATCGCGGCGCGCGCAGCCCTTGCATACCTGCTCGTGCCGCTCGCTGGTAGGCGCAGTGCGAGCATGGGGTGGCGCCATGCCATCGCGCTTGCGGGACTGCGCGGCGGACTATCGCTTGCGCTCGCCCTCGGCCTGCCTCAAAGCTTTCCGGGACGGGCGCAAATCATAGACGCCGTCTTCGCGGTGGTATTCCTGACGATCGTCGTGCAGGGCTGGGCACTAGCCCCGCTGCTGCGACGCTGCCAACTGCAAGGGACATAGCCGGCTCATCTAATCGGCGTCGCGTTGATGGCGACGTCCGCAGGAGCCAGCACCAACAGCTCCCGTACGCCCGCTGCCAGCGCGCGCACCGCAAAGGAGTGACGGCCGAACACGGAACGCCGCTTGCGCGGCGACTCAACCGCTAGCACATCGCCCTCGCCAAGCATCTCGACGATGCGCACGGCAGCGTCGCGCGCAATGGTCGCCAGGAAGTTGCCGCCTGCGGCTGCCGTTGCTCGCGAGAGTGCTTCGACGACCGTCCGCATGGCATCGTCGTCGCGCAAGGTGACGGCAATGACGCGGAAGTCGACGTCGAGCCGCCGCGCAAGGCGTCCGACGAGCCGGATCAACTCGACGTCGCGTTCTCGCGGCGCAACGCCGAGCACGATGCGTGCGAAAGCACGTTCGTGACCCCGCTCCGAGCGCGCGTGGAGCACTTCGCGCACGGTCAGTTCGCGCAATGCCGACAGATTTTCGACCCGAAAGAAATTGGCCAGTGCGGCGTCGATGCGCTCGGGCGGATAAATCTTGCCCTCCCTCAGGCGCTCGCGCAAGACGTCGGGTGTGACGTCGATGAAAATGACCTCGTTCGCGAACTCCAGCACGCTGTCAGGAAGCGTTTCACGCACGCGGGTTCCGGTTAATCGTTGGACCGCGTCGCCCAGACCCTCGATGTGCTGCACGTTGAGCGTCGTCCATACGTCGATGCCTCTGCGCAATACCGCGAACACGTCGGCATACCGCTTGCCGAGCGCGCCTGGCTCGACGTTTGTGTGCGCCATCTCATCGATGAGCGCAATGGCGGGCCTCCGCAGCAACACCGCGGCGAGATCGATTTCGCCGCTCGCCAAGCGTGGGATCTGCTCGAGGCCTTCGAGGAGCCTTGCGGTGTCGGCGCGGCCATGGGTTTCGACGAGCGCCGCGACGACATCGACGCCGTCTTCGCGAAGCTGCTGTGCGCGCTCGAGCATCGCGTACGTCTTTCCGCTGCCGGCCACCGAGCCGAGATAGATCGTCAGCTTGCCGTAGCCGACGCGCAGCCGATCGCCCATCGCGGCGGCGTAGGGATTGCGCTCGCCGCGGCTGCGCGGAAGCGCCCTGCGCGTCGGGTCGGCGACCAACACGTTGCGGTCAACCGGGTGAAGGAGTATCCGGTCGGCGAGCTGGCCCGACGGCACGATGACAAGCGATGCGTGCACGTCACGCAAATCGCCGCGGCGCAGGGAGGCCGGCGTTGAGATGCAGCCGCCTTCGGCTCGTAGGCAGGCGTCGGCGAGCTGTGATTCGTGGGCCGCGTCCAGCGCCGTCACCTCGAGCGCGAGGTCGAGGGCATTGGCAAACGCTGCGGCGCGCTGTACGAACGGCCCTGGGTCTACGGTGCCGGAGACGACTGCAAGCGCGATCGACACCTTGCTCGGCGCGATTACCGGGATCGTCAATCCGTCGACGACGCGTAGCAGCAACTCGCGCATCATCGCTAGGTTTTTGGGTTGGAAAATACCCGAGGCCGCGCGTTCGACATCCTCGGTTCGGACGATACGACCGCTTCGTAAGCGCCATTCGAGGATCGACGGCGAAACATCGAGCGCGATGACCCGGTCGACGCGCCGCAAGAATGCCATGGGAATCAGCTCGCGCACCGGATGGCCTACGATTCGCTCGGCGGCCGGTGCCACGGTGTCGAGATGCATGACGTTGAACGCGCCGAGCACCGACTTGCCCTCATCGCGCAACGCGAGTACGTCCTGCCACCGTTTCGCGTGAGGCGCTCCGGCAGAATTCGAGTGCGCCAACTCGTCGACCACGATCGTTTCGAAGTTGCTCGCTAGCGCCGCATCTACGTCGAAGTCTTCGATCGTGACGCCTTGAGCCTCGTACCTTAGCGGCGCAACGCGAGGCAGCCGAGCGGCAAGCGCTTCGAGATGCGGCCGGCTCTTTGTTTCTATCCAACCGATCGCGACGCGGCGGCCGGCCTGCATCTCGGCTAACGCGTCCGTAAGCAGGCGGTGCGTTTTGCCCGCCCCCGGAGCGCTGCCGAGATAGATCGTGATTTTTGGACTGAGCCCGAGCTCGGCGAGTAACGCCGCCCCGCTCGGCCGTCCTTCGTCCGCCACTGCGCATCATTTTTGCGCAGGCTGCCCGACGGCCCCCTCAGAAGCCGGTCGCGTGCGCCCGCGTCAGGTGGTCGTCGCGGCATTTGCGGTGCTGGCGGTGGCGTTCGCGATCGACACGGTGACGCCACAGACGCTCGTGATCGCTATCCTGTTCAACGTCCCGATCGTGCTCGCGGCGCTGGCCGGTAGCCGACGGCTGACGGTCTTGCTCGTGGTCAGCGCCCTTGGCGCCGACATCGCGGCGGCCTTCATCAACGCCGCGCACGATGGTTTTCACTGGGACCCGATCGGCACGGGGGACCGTGCGCTGTCGATGCTCTCCATCGTACTCGTCGGTTTTCTGAGCACCGAGGTGCAGGAACGCGCTCAGCGAGTCGGTCGTTTAGCCGCCCAAGAGGCGCGCGCTCGCCGCGAGGCAGCCATGTCCGCCGTTGCGGAGCGTATCCGCGCGTCGTTATCGGTCGATCTCATCCTGCGCGCGATCGTACGCGAAGCGCCCGCTGCGCTCGAAGGCGAGCGCGCCGTGTGGTACCCCGCACGTTCAGAAGGCGAAATCCTGGAAGGAAGAGCCGGAACCGGCGAAGTGGACGTATTGGACGAGCGCCCAACGGCGGAAATACTCACGCTGACGCAGCGCGTTAGCGAGGACGGCCGCCCTGTCGTCCTGCGGTCGATCGATCCGGTCGGCCGCTTCCTCCTCGATCGCCTCGGCGCGCGAAGCGCGGTGGCAATTCCGCTCGGCGATCGCAGTGAAGCAACCGGCGTTTTGATCGTCACCCTCACGAGCGAGACGCCCAGCGAGCCGGTTGAACCGGCGGCGCGAGCTTTCGCCTCCGTAGCCGTCAACGCGCTGTGGCAGGCACGGCTGTTCGGCGAACTCACCGAACGCAACCAGGCACTGAGCGAACGCCAAGCGGTGATTCGCGATCTCGTATATGCAATCTCGCATGATCTGCGCACGCCACTGGCTGCCCTATCGTTGACGTTGCAACAGGCCAGTGAGGGCGCCTACGGCACGTTGCCGGCGGCTTACGTGTCGGTGCTGCGCGACAGCGTCGTCTCAATCGACGACCTGCAAAGGCTGGCCGCGACGCTGTTGATCGTCGCGCGGTTTGAAGCCGGCGAACGCCAACCGCCGCCAGAGCTGGTCGAACTTGACGCTGTTGCGAACGAGATCGGCTCGGAACTGCGTGGTCTAGCCGATGCACGGGGCATCAGCCTGCGCGTCGAAGCACAATCCGGTGCGGTGGTGCGCGGCGCGCGCGGTGATCTGCGTCGCGCGATCTCAAACCTCGTCGCAAACGCGCTGCAGCATACGCCAACCGGTGGCGACGTCGCGTTAGGCGTCATCCGCGGCGCCAGCACAGTTGACGTCGTCGTCAAGGACGATGGTTACGGTATCGAGCCGCAACTGCGGGACGCGCTGTTTCAACGCTTCTCGTCAGGAGCGCGCGTCGGTGGTGGAACGGGACTTGGATTGTACATCGTGCGCCGCATCGCGGAACAAAACGGCGGCCGCATTAGTTACGAACCACGTTCGCCGCGCGGATCGGTATTCACGCTTACGCTGCCTGAGACACGCCGGTGACGCCGATTCGGGTCGTGCTCGTGGAGGATCACGCCCTCGTGCGCGCGGGACTGAGAACATCGTTGCTTGCTGCCGGTATCGAGGTCGCCGCTGAAGCGGCGGACGGCCTTATAGGTTCGGATGCGATAGCCGCGCATAAACCAGATGTGGCGCTGATCGATCTCGGTCTGCCGGGCAAGGACGGCATTGCGCTGACGCGCGAGCTCAAAGCCGCGCACGATCCGGCGGGTGTGGTTATTCTGACGATGCAGGAGCGCGACGACGAAGTTCTAGCGGCGCTAGCGGCCGGTGCCGACGCCTACTGCGTGAAGTCATCCAATCCCGATGTCGTCATCGACGCGATTCGCACCGTCGCGGCAGGCGGCGCGTATTTCGATCCGCGCATCGCGCACATCGTCCTGCGGCGGCTCACTGGATCACGTTCGAAGGCGCTTGGGTCGCCGCTCACGCCCCGCGAAACAGATGTCCTATCATTGATCGCCGAAGGGGTCAGCAACGCTGAGATCGGCGAGCGGCTGTACATCAGTCTCGGCACGGTCAAAGGCCACGTCGCCGACATTCTCAGTAAGCTGTCAGCCTCGGATCGAGCGCAAGCGGCCGTCACGGCGTTCCGAAGAGGTCTGATCGGCTGATTGACGATCTAGCCGCTGGGACAGGCCCCGCCCAGAGTTCAAGCTAGGATCATTGCCCAAGCGCAGACGGCGCTTCGTCGTAATCCTCAAGCAAGAGGCCCTCTGCGATTTCCATCGATTCGGCGGAAAGGCCACGATCGACGGCGACCACCTCGCAGCTGCGGTTCGTTCGGCGCAGCGACGTTGCGACTTCTGACAGCGGCTTGGCCGTTTCGAAAGCCAACCAAGCGGCGCACCCCAGGTCACCAGCGGGCAGGCCCAACGTCTGGGCCTCGCCG
>JALYUR010000129.1 GCA_030853635.1 Vulcanimicrobiota bacterium
GCCGCCAGATGGTCGAGCGGTTCGTAGCCGATCTCGTCGATGATCAGCAGCTTGGAGCGGTTGGCAGTGAGCCGTTTGAAGTGCGTGGCGGCGGTGGTCGAGCGCAGCTTGGCAAACAGATCGCGGGCGGTGGTGAAGTGCACCATTTCGCCGGCGGTGATCGCCGCGTGGCCTAGGCTGATGCTCAGATGCGTCTTTCCACAACCCGGCGGCCCCAAGAAGATGACGTTGTCACCTTGGCTTAAGAAACGCAGCGTATGGAGGTCGCGTATCTTAAGTTCGTCGAGGCTGGGTTGAAACGCGAAGTCGAATTGCTCGAGCGTCTTGACCGATGGCAGCCCTGCCAGTTTGAGCCGCATGGCAATGCTGCGCTCACGGCGCACGGCCGTCTCGGCCGAAAGCAGTTGATCGAGCATCTCCACCACAGTCAGTTCGCCATTGCCTGCTCGGTCGAGCAAGCCGTCGATGCATTCGCCGGCGCGTTGCAGGCCCAGTTGGTCCAGTGCATCGCGCATGCGCGCGTAAGCGAGCTGGCTCATCCCGCCACCTCCTCATAGACCGACAGCGGGCGGCGCATGACCAGCAGTTCTGAAGGCACCGGCTGCACGATGCGCCTCCTCCCAGGGGCCGGTACACGAGCCGCGATTTGGCCGCGGCCGCTTAGCCGCGGATGCTCGCACAAGATCGTGCCGCTGTCGCTGATGCGTACGCAGCGACCATCATCGCGGACCAGCACCGCTTTGCCACGGTGGCCTAGCGGCAGCTCGTAGCGATTGCCTTCGTAAGCGATCCAGCCTTCGGCAGACACGACGCGCGTCACCACCCGATCGATGTTGGCCATGGCTGGTCTGAGCGGCATCAACAGAGGTTTCTCTTGGATAAAGCGCTCGCATACGATCTGCCCATGGGTGCGATGCACGCGGCCGTTGGCGTCTTGCAGCCAAGCCTCGAGCTGCACGTTGGCATCGGCCAGATCGACCAAGTTGCGACCCGGCAAAAACGAGCTCTTCACGAAGCCGATACTGCGCTCGATCTTGCCCTTGGTCTTGGCGCGATAGGGCTGAGCGCAGCGCGGCGTAAAGCCGTAGCGGCCGGCAAAATCGGCGAATGCCGACTGCCAGATTGGCAGACCCGCGGCATCCCGACCGATGGTGACCGTCTTGAGGTTGTCGTATAGCCCTTCGTGCGGTACGCCGCCGAAGTAACAAAAGGCGGCAACGTGGCAGCGTTGCAGCGTCAGTTCGTCCATGCGCGTAGTAAAGATCCCAAAGGCCATTCGCGAGTAGCACAAGATCATCGTAAACAGGTACAGCAGACGCTGACAGCCTGCGTCATCGATCTTGCCGCAACTGCTCCAGTCGATCTGCGCTTGTTTGCCAGGCGGGGTCTCAAAGCGCACCTCTTCGGGCAGCGGCGCCTTGGCCGGACGTAGCGCCGCAGCCAGGTCACGCACCGTGCTATAAGCCGCTAGGCAGCCGAGTTTGCGCAGTTGACGATGTGCTTCCGCCCCCGGCACGCCTAAAGCCAGCTTGTCGGCAAGCCAATCGCGGTATGGATCCAACATCGAACGCCGACGTCGACGAGCCGGTTTCGGCTCAGCGTCGCTACGGGCGAGTCTACGCGCGGTCTTAGGGTCGATACCCAAGTCGCGGGCGATCTTTGCCAGTCGCACGCCTTGAGCTAACAATATCTTGACGGTCATCCATGCTCCCTTTACCATGGTGACGGCCCTCCGCAAGCAACACACCTTGTTGGAGGGTCCGTTCGGTTAAAGGGTGGGGATTTTTATACCGCCAGAAGTGGGGATTTTTACGCCGTCACCGACACTAGGCGACGGTAGCCGAAGCGCCGCCGTTCAGCAGCGAGTGCCTCAAGGCGAGCGCGAAGGGATCCATCATCGCGGCCCTTACGCGGGCGTCGGTACGTGCGCCGATTACAGCATGCTAACTGACATGCACGACGTTCGCTGATCTTCACCGCTGCCAATACCGCCTGCACGCCGCGGCGTCGCAACGCAGGCGTTAGAAGTTTCCCGAGGCGAGGACCTTGAGCGCGTCAATATCTAGGGCCTGATTAGCGACGATGCGTTTAAGCCGAAGGTTCTCGTCTTCGAGCATCCGCATCTTGGCTACGTCGCTCACCTCAAGGCCGCCGTACTTCGC
>JALYUR010000139.1 GCA_030853635.1 Vulcanimicrobiota bacterium
TACTTACCACATTTGCACGCTTGCGGCCGACAAGGATTACTCCAGTTCGCGGACGGGTACGACCCATCAGGTGTTTATCTTCTTCAACAACCGCATGGGCTGTTTACGTTCTCTGATCGTCAGCGCAATTTTGACGCTGCTCTTACTGGCGCTGTTGGGAGTTTTGCGCGTCCACTGATCAGCGGTTACTCGGTTTGCCAAGGATCAGGTTGACAACGTAGCTTCCCGGAGGCGTCGTGGCGCCCGGTTCCGGTTCTGTGTTGACGATGCGAGAGTTAGCAGTTCCGCCAGGCAAGAGCGTGATGTGGTCGATCCCGAGCCCGGCGTTCTTGAGTACGACTATCGCCTCTTCAACCGTCATTCCGATGGTGTCAGGGATCAGCCCGCGAACAGTAGACTGCCGAGATCCCTCCGCCATGGTAGCAACGGGCGTTGGCGCGCCAACCGCGGGCGCCCCGACAGGTTGCGCTGCCGGCGCTGATGCTGTTGGATCGGCCGCAGAACCTTGAGTGCCCGAACCCCGGGCGCGGTACGGCGAAGAGGCGGCAGCCCACGGAGGGCGGTTCCCGGGCGTAGCTGCCCATGGCGGCCTGCTCGCTGCTGCCGGCGCCGCGATCGCGGTGATTGACGTGAGTGGCCCGTGGCGCCTCGCCGGTCGCGCTTGACCATGGTTTGGGACGCTGCCTTGACTGCCGGCCAAGGGCATCGGAATCGGATAGGCGCGTACGGTCACGAGCTGAGGCACGGCTTCTTGGGCTTTGGCCCCAGCCGCCAACACGATTGACGCTATCGATCCATGAGATGGGCCTGCGCCGGCACCGTAATCTCCGCGGCGCGCGATCGTTCCCTGACTGGTGGCCTTCGCCTGGGCAGCCAGCCGCGCCGAAGCGATCGCTCGGCCAGCCCGAGCCGGCGCGTAGGCCGGCGAGCTACGAAGCTCGGCCTCGAAATCGGCTAGCGCAGCGGCGTACAAGCCTTCGCGCAATTCAACGGCTCCCAGATCGTAGTGCAGAAACTGTAGACTCGGACCCGAAGCACTTGCTGCCCGTAGTTGGGCATCGGCTTGCGCAAGCTTTCCCTCACGCGCGTATAGCTGACCCAGCGCGACAAAGTTCCATGGGTTGCGGCGGTCGGCCGATTCGCCCAGGGAATAGTCGGCTCTTGCGGCGGCCGCATCGCCGGCCCGCAGGGCCACGTTTCCGGCCCGGAAGTCTGCCTGGGCATCGGTTGAATCGCGGGTCATTGCTTGAGCGCTCAAGCGTTTGGCAGCGTCGACGTCGCCCTTGAAGAGCGCCTCCTCAGCGCGGTCCAAGTCGGCAGCAACCGGTCCGCTCAACGCGCTGCTGGACGCCGGATCCCGCTGATGCAAACCTAATCGATCCAGGGAACGCGGCGCAACGATGCTGATCGCGAATGCAGCAAGCGCTGCCATGGCGATTACGCAGGCGAGTACGATCGCGACACGCTCGATGCGTACGGCGGTGATCCGGCTGGTCGACCGCTCGGAGACGTTTTGCAAACCCATGGGCCGCCTTCCGGATGACATGGTCGCTACTGGATTGAACGCAACTAGTGTGCCCGATGTCACACAAAGCTAACACTCGCGTCCCACGAACGTTTGACCTAACCGACCGATTTTTGGGATGCCCCGCCCGAGACTCGAACTCGGAACCACCCGGTTAAAAGCCGGATGCTCTACCATTGAGCTAACGGGGCGCCGCAACAAGTGACATGGTGCCGCTAGGCACTCAAGACTGGCGCCTTACGATTGCTCGCGCCTGGAGGGGCTCGAACCCCCAGCCTTCGGGTTCGAAGCCCGACGCTCTATCCGATTGAGCTACAGGCGCGCACGGCGGTCGGCGCACGAATGATTTGGGGTGAACGAGGGGATTTGAACCCCCGGCCTCCGGTGCCACAGACCGGCGCTCTAACCAGCTGAGCTACGCTCACCGAGAGGGCGCATTTCGCTTCTCTTAGGAACTTTGAGCGACCTTTGCCGAGCAATCTAATCGGTGACGCATTTTGACGCGCTGCGACGTTGTCACGACGGCTCTCGTCGTTGCCGCGCGCGAGCGTTCGCGCGCCCAGGGTGACTCGAACACCCGACCAACGACTTAGAAGGTCGCTGCTCTATCCATCTGAGCTATGGGCGCACCGTTAAAGGGTTCCGACGGTCCAAACAACGGCCCTGCCCGCTGGATGCAGCGAGCCATCGCGGGCGTCTCAATACGCGGGCGGACCGTAGACGTTAAAAGTGCTGGCCGCAAGTAGGGATTCGTTGGAAAAGCGGTGGTCGACGCCGGCTGGCACGATGACGACATCGCCCTTAACGAGTGTCGTAAGTTCTTCGCCGATCTCGGCTTTGAGCTCGCCTTCGAGCACCAGCAGCACTTGATCGCTTTGAGGGTGTTCGTTGCTCTTCGCGCCGCTGGCTTCGCCGGGCTTCAAGGTCATAATGGCCGTCTGAGTCTGGGTGCCCGTCTGCAGCACCTTGAAAAAGGACTTGAAGTCCGCCACGTTGTGCTTTTGCATGCTCGGCCTTTCGCCGACGGCGGCCAGAGATCTTCACGGAACCGGTGCGCTCAAACGGCCTACGCTCTGATCGAGCTGAAAAAGCGTACGGCGCCTAGCCATGCGCCGTACGCTTGAGTCGCCGACCGCGAGTTTTAGTCGTTAGCCTGGCCGCGCTGCCCTTTGACGATTTGATTCCACAACGCGATGATCAACAACGTCGGGACCCATTGGCCGACGAAGACCGAGTTGGACTTTTTGTCGCTCAAGTGAAGGGCGATCGCAGTCAGCATGGAGACGCCAGCAAGGCCTAAAAGGACCGTCCGCATCGTCGAGTTGACCGGCTCTTGAGCGGCCGTATCTTCCAGCGTACGACTGGTCTGGTGGGCGGCATTTGCGATGTCGCTGTTGCCTGCTTGGGCGGCAGCATCCCGAATGCCGTCGCTCGCGGACTCAGCCTTTTGCTGCCAGTCTTGTTCGGTTGATCCGTACATATTTCAATCTTCCTTTTTCACGAACTGGGGATTTATATGCTACCCGCAACATTCGGGGGCTAACCGCCGAGCTGCGACTAATGTTGAGACGGCATGGCTGACTCAGCAGAGCTCCGCACCCCGGGCGCCGGGGCCGAGAAAACGCCGAACCGCTGCGCGGTCGCGATCGTTGGAGCCGGTTTCTCCGGCTCAATGCTGGCCGTCCACTTAACCAAGGTTCTGCCAAGCGGCGCCAAGATCGCGCTGGCCGACCAAAGCGGCCTATACGGCCCGGGCCTCGCGTTCGGACGTTGCGCAGACGAACACCTGCTCAATGTTCGAGCCGGAAAGATGAGCGCCTTACCCGATCGTCCGGACGACTTTGTCAGGGCCTTAGCGACTGCGGATGCCGACGTTTTTGCCCCGCGTCGGGTCTTCGGCGACTACGTCGGACGCCTGCTTGAAGCTAAAGCCGAGCAGGGCGGCGCTATAGAGATGATCGCCGCGGAGGTCGTCGACGTTCGAGGCGAGGCGGGGAACTTCGTAGTGCAGACGTTGGACGGCCGATACGTTCACGCCGGCAGCGTCGTGCTTGCCACCGGCAACTTCTCGCCGCGCCGGCTGCTTGAGCACGCGCGGAACTGTGGCCGGGTAATCGAGGACCCCTGGGACTTCGATCGCCTCAGCTCGTTGCCGATGGACGCGCAGGTCCTTATCGTCGGCACCGGGCTCAGCGGGCTGGACTGTCTCGTCTCGTTGGCCAAACGCAGCTTTAGAGGCAAGATCCACATGGTCTCTTCACGGGCGCTGTTCCCGCAGCCGCACGCGCAGGACGCTGATGCCGCAATGCCGCCGTTGAGCGTACTGCGAGCCCGTACGGCACTGACACTCTTGCGGTCCATGCGCGCCGCGGCTGCCGACGCCGCTAAGCCGGCGGCCGACTGGCGATGCGTCGTCGACGGCTTACGCCCATACACCCAGCAGCTTTGGCAGTGCCTCGACGATCGCGAACGCCGGCGGTTTCTTCGACACGTAAGACCGTACTGGGAGATCCATCGTCATCGCATAGCGCCGCAGATACTCGCGGTCCGTGACGCGATGCTGCAGACCGGGCAGTTGAGCGTACGCGCAGCTCGGATAGTAGAGCTCGAACAACGCCCAAACGCGCTGACCGTCAGAATACGCGGCCGGGGAAGACGGGACCATGACGTATTGGAAGTGGGTTGGGTCATAAACTGCACCGGTCCTGAGTCGGACTACG
Organism: Vulcanimicrobiota bacterium; assembly: GCA_030853635.1. GTDB lineage: Bacteria > Vulcanimicrobiota > Vulcanimicrobiia > Eremiobacterales > Eremiobacteraceae > Mawsoniella. The sequence continues at coordinate 4,246 of JALYUR010000139.1, forward strand.
AGCGCATCGGCAGCCTCTTGATCACCAACTTGTTGCGCCGCGGACGGATCCGCAAGGATCCTCTGAGCTTGGGATTGGCTGCAACAGCCGCCGGCGAGATCCTCGGGGCGGATCACGCACCGGCGCAAGGCTTCTTCACGATCGGGCCGCCACTACGCGGCGTCTTGTACGAAACCACGGCGGTGGCGGAGATTCGAATGCAAGCGCAGACGCTGGCCGAGCGCATTGGCGCGACCGTGAGAACTCGATAGACGCTCGTGCGAATCGGGCGGACAGGACTTGAACCTGCGGACCTCTCGGTCCCAAACCGAGCGCTCTACCAAGCTGAGCTACCGCCCGACCGTGGCATTTTAGACGGTGCCCTAAGGGCGGCCTTGTCGCCTGTATTGCGACGCAGCCGGCAATGCCGCCAGGCGCGCAGTGTTGGACCGCCGACATATGCGCCCTTCATCTAAGGCCAAGGGGGACCCGCCCGCGCGCAGCATTCCGACGCCCATCACGCCGACGCGCTTAGGCGACTATCTTGCAGTAATGAGCCGCGCCGTTTATCAAGCCGGCCTTAGTTGGGCTCTCATCGATCGGCAGTGGGGCGGGTTTCTCGAAGCGTTCGAAGGTTTCGAGCCGACGATCGTGGCCGCATACGGCGACGTGGACGTCGCACGCATACTCGCCCATCCGGGCATCGTCCACAGCGAGCGCAAAACTCGCGCGACGATCCGAAACGCGCGGACGATATTGTCTTTGCATAAAGAGCATGGCGGCTTTGCGCGTTACCTGCGCTCGCGTTGCGCTTACGCCGACTTGCGTGACGATCTGCAGCGCAGATTTGCTTACGTCGGAGACATCAGCGTCTATTATTTTCTTTATCGCGTCGGTGAACCAGTTCCGCCGTACGAGCGCTGGGCACGCACCGTTAAAGGGCATCACCCGCGTATACGGGAGATGCTAAAGACCGGCGCCCGGCCGAAGCGCCGGCTTCGAGTATAGGTGCGTGGGGCATAGCGGCGAATAATTGAAAATGAAGGCCGAACCGGACATCTTATGCCTGTCGCACTTGCGGTGGGATTTTGTTTTTCAGCGCCCCCAGCATCTAGCCACACGTTTGGCACGCCGCCGGCGCTTTTTTTATGTCGAAGAGCCCGTCGCCGAAGCGGGTGGTTGGCCGAGCAGATTGCGTCAGGACGGCGTCGTCGTCGCGCAGCCTCGCATCCCGGCCAACGTGGGTAGCGGGCGATCCATAGCGCTTCAGCGCGAGTTTATCGATCGGCTGATGCACGACCATCAGGTGCGCGATTTCATTCTGTGGTATCACACTCCGACGGCTTTGGAGTTCAGCGATCACCTGCTACGCATTGCCGCCTAGATGCGCACTGCGGTCGACGATAAGGACGCTCTCCCCCGCATCGTTCGCCAACCGTTCGGCTAGCACGCTGCCGGCAAAACCAGGTCAAACATCGCGGACGCCCGCCGACGGCTGGCGCCTTGACCGACTAGAAAGTCTTACGCGCCGAGCGGCTTGGCGACGGGCAAGCTAAACGAAAAGGTGCTGCCTTGGCCCGGCGAGCTCTGGACCAAGATGATTCCGTCGTGCATGTCGATGATGCCCTTGCAGATGTACAGGCCCAAGCCTAATCCTTCTTGGGGGGTCTCGGAATCTCGCTTTACTTGATAGAGCCGCTCGAAGACGTGACTTGCGTGCTCGGCGGTCAAGCCCCGTCCGCTGTCCCGTACGGCCACCCGCACCGATGCTGTCAACCCCTGGCCTTGAAGCGTGACGCTGACAGAAATTTTCCCGTTGACCGGCGTGAACTTGAGAGCATTGTTGAAGAAGTTCGTAAGCACTTGACGGATGCGTTTTTCATCCATGGAAACGAGTGGCAGACCAGACTCAACGGTCGCCCTGACCTCGATCTGCTTTGCGGCGGCCAAAGGAGTCAGGGACGCGACGATACGCGAGATGGCATCGCCTGGGGCCATGAGCGTGCGGCGGACAGTGAGCTTTCCGGTGTCCAGAGCGCTCGCGTCCAACAGGTCGTCGATGCACATGCGCAATTGATCGCAGCCGTCCTTGGCGATCGTCAAGTATTCTCGCTGCGTTGAGCTGATGGGACCGGCAAGTTCGTCGCGCACCAGGCACACGAACTCCAGCGCGGACGTCAGCGGAGTCTTCAGCTCGTGTGAGACGGTGTGGAACAAGCGTTGGATCTGTTTGTTCTTCTCCATCAAGGCATGAGCATGGTGCTCGAGCCTCACTTCGGCTAGCTTTTTTTCTGCGATCTCAGCTTGGAGCGTCCCGTTCATTTGGCGCAGCTGCGCAGTGCGCCGCTCGACGCGCGTCTCGAGCTCTGCTTGGACGTGCAGCAGTCCTTCTTCGGCGCGTTTGTTGTCGTCGATGTCCGTGCACGTGCCCACCCACTGAAGGATATTACCTGCTTCATCTCGCTGCGGTGACGCTCGACCCAAGTGCCAACGGTAGACGCCGTCCGATGCGCGCCTGAAACGGTACTCGATCTGATAATCGGTGCCGGTGTTGAAGCAGTGCGTCCACCGGTCTATGCTGTTTTGTAAGTCCTCCGGGTGCAGCACCTGCTCCCAGCCCCAACCCTTCGTCTCCTCGTACGTCATTCCGGCATAGTCGTACCAACGCTGGTTGTAATAATTCACATTGCCGTCCGCCGAAGCAGTCCAGACGATCTGGGGCATCGATTGAGCCAAGAACCTATATCGCTGTTCGCTTTCCTGCACTTCCGCGGCCCGCTCATGAAGCCGCTTTCGAGCCGAAGTCAAGGCCAGCATGTGCTTCGTCCGTATGGAGAATTCCGTGAAGTCAAGCGGCTTGGTCAAGAAGTCGTCGGCGCCACTTTCCAACGCCGCGTAGCGGAGCTCTTTGGTGTGGTCCGCGGTGACCATGAGGACCGGCACTAACTCTTTGCCTGCGATGCCGCGCATCATACGGATAAACTCCATGCCGTTGATGGCCGGCATGAGATAGTCGACTACCGCCAAGTCAACGTCGTTGCTTTGCAGCCACGTCAGGGCCTGGGATGACTCCGTATACGCTACTGCGTGGCAACCCGGGATTCTCTTGGCGAGATGCTCGTAAATCTTTAGGTTGACGACATTGTCGTCGACGAAAAGTATCTTGGTCGTCACGTACCCGCCCTGCAAAGCGGCTGGCCCGCAAGCTCAGCAACCGCGGAGCGCAATCGCTCGCCGGCCGCCTCCAAAGCGCTGCACAGCCCGCTAGCGCTTTGCCAGCGATCCGCTTTGACGGCGCTCTCGAGCAGCGTCGCCAAGTCGGCCATCTCAACGGCGCCCACGCCGGCGGACGAGCCCTTGAGGCTATGCGCCGCGCTCAACGCAGTCTTCACGTCCCTGGCGCTCATTGCGGCTCCAAGGCGCGTTATCAACCCCGAGCTCGCCGTGACGGCTGCCTGCAAGACATCGATCAGTTCCGCTGTGTCAGCGCCGAAAAGTTCGTCGAGCACAGCCATGTCGATGACCGTAGATCTAGCGACATCTTGGCCGGCGCGTGAGCCGATTTGACCAGTCGCTGCACGCGTGACCCTACGTCCCAAGACCGCGCGCAGACCGCGCGAGCTTACCGGTTTTGAGATGTAGTCGTCCATCCCGGCAGCGATGCATTGCTCTCGATCGCCTTCCATGGCGTTGGCCGTCATGGCTATGATAGGGATGTGTCCGCCGCGTCGCGACTCTTCGCGCCGAATCGCCCGCGTCGCTTCGAAACCGTCCAGGTGCGGCATCTGGCAATCCATTAGAACGAGCGCGTAGGGCTTGCTCAAAGCGAAATTCACGGCTTCCTGACCGTTGGCGGCGATGTCGGCTCGTAGTCCGAGCTTCTTGAGCTGAGCCAGAGCAAGACGTTGATTGACCTCGTTATCTTCGGCCACCAAAACGGCCATGTTTTCGAAAGGCGGTTCGCTTGGATCGGCAAGGACCGCCGCTGCTTTGACCTCATCCTGGATCAGCCGGGCCTCGCGCGTGTGCTTCAAAGCCGTGCCGATGCAGTCGAGCAGCTGGGATTGCTTCACCGGCTTCGTGAAGCAAGACGCGAAACCGATGCGCAGGGCTTCTTCGATCCGATCGCGGACGTCGAATGCGGATACCAGAATGAGCTTTGTAGCCGACAGCGACGCGTCGTTGCGGATGGCTCGGCCGAGCGCCATGCCGTCCATCTCAGGCATGCTGAGGTCCAAGATGGCGAAGTCGTAAGCATCGCCTTGAGCTGCGGCAGCGCGCAGAATCTGCAAAGCGGCATGACCGCTAGAAGCCGTGCCGTTGCGCATACCCCACGAGACGATGTAACGATGGATGATTTCGCGGCCGATGGGATCATCGTCCACGACCAGCCCGCGCAGTCCTTGGAACGTCGATGATCTGAGCGCTTGGTCTATGCCGTAGAAGCGCTCGACTCGAACGGTGAACGAGAAAGTCGACCCTAGCCCTTCTTCGCTTTCAACCCCGATCTCGCCGCCCATGAGCGACACCAAGTGCTTGGAGATCGACAACCCGAGGCCAGTACCGCCGTGGGTGCGGGTGGTCGAGCCGTCTGCCTGGGTGAAGGCTTGAAACAGACTGCGGCGAGCTGATTCGGAAAGGCCGGTGCCGGTGTCTTTCACCGCAAAACGCAGGCTGACGTGGCGCTCCTGCGTCGAATCCTTGGTGACCCGCAACGTGACGCCGCCGCGCTCTGTGAACTTAATCGCGTTGCCCACGAGATTGAGCAGCACCTGGCGAAGCCGACCGGCATCGCCGATCACGAAATCCGGGACCGCCGGATCGACGAAAGCGTTGAGGGTGAGTTTTTTGGCGCGAGCCTGAGCGACCAACAGCTCTCCGACGCTGTCGACGACTGAGACTGGCGCAAACCCCGCTGAATCCAGCTCCACCTTACCTGCTTCGAGCTTCGAGAAATCCAAGATCTCGTTGATGATTGTCAGCAGGGCTTCGGCGGATTCATAGATCGTCTTGGCGTAGTCTTGCTGATCGTAGTCAAGTTTCGTGTCGCGCAAGAGCTCCGTCATTCCTAAGATGCCGTTCATGGGCGTGCGGATCTCGTGGCTCATGTTTGCCAGGAATTGGGACTTCGCACGAGACGCTTCGTCGGCCTGATCGCGCGCTTTGGCAAGCGCTATCGCCTCCAGCTTTCTTCCCGTAACGTCGCGCGCGGTCGCGTAGATCAGACCGTCTTGCGGGTAAGGCGTCGAATTCCAGGACAGCCACTTGTATGTGCCGTCTCTGCACCGGTACCGATTGTGAAAATCGAGCAGGCTTTGGCCTTCGCCCAAGGACGCCATCGCGCCGATCGTGCGGTCGCGATCATCCGGATGAACGTAGTCCATAAACGGTTTGGTTCTTAGATCTTCTTCGGTGTAGCCGAGGGTTGATTGCCATGCGGAATTGAGGCTCAAGAAGTAACCGTCAAAGCTCGCGATGCACATCATCACTTCGAGGCCTAGCGCATGAAAGAAGCGCTCCCGGTCCGCGGTCGCTTTTTGACGCTCGCTGATGTCTCGGACGATGCACAGCACGACTCTTTGTTCGCCCAAGACAGCGCCTTGAGCCGCTACCTCGACCGGGAAGCTCGTTCCGTCAGCACGCCGATGGCGTCTCTGCGAAAGGAGTTGGCCGGGATCCGTCGCCTCGAGCGAATCGCTGAGCTGCTCGGCATCCGGCCCGCCGCCAGTCGCTGAGTCGTCCAGAATGTCGGCAACGCTGCGGCCGATTAGATCGACTCGTTGATAACCGTAGGCGTCAAGTGCAGCCTCGTTGGCTTCGATTATCCGGCCGTCGGCCCGCCGGACGAACAAGATGATGTCGCGCCCATGGTGGGCCAGCAACTCGTAGCGCGCGGTCGTCTCCTGTTTTTCGCGCACGGCCTGGGCCATCACGTGGAAGGCTTGGTCGAGCTGGGCGATCTCGTCTTTGCCGTTCTTAGGTTGTGCGCCAAGTTCGCCGCTCTGCCAGAAGCGCGCGGCTTTTAACCGCAGCCGGAAAAGATCTTGGACCATTGCCCGATTGTAAAGCCATGAGATCAGCACGGTCAGCAGAGAGGCGATTATTACTCCGGCGATGAGCGAGGACTGCAGTGTCGCCCACAGCTGCTCGATTCGGTTCTTGCGCTCGACATTCAAGCGCTGCTCCTCTTGCAAAAAGATGCTCATCTCCAGCCGAACGTTGCCGTGCGCTTGAGCTATTTTTGCGGCTCGGACCGGCGCAGCGGCAGCTTGCGTGAGTTCCAGCGTGCGCGCCTCGTTCAATGCGGCCGCGCCGAGCTTGCGCGCCTGAGCTTCTTGGTGCGGATTATCGCGGACCAGGCGCTGCAAATCGGCCACTTGGGGCGCCAACCGCTTGATGGCCGTGCTGTCCTGCGGTTCTGCAGCCGCCAAAGTTTCGGATATCGTGTGCGCTTGGGCCATTACGTCGCGCGAGTGGTCCGCCCATTGGCGTGCGGAGGCCACGGCGCCACGACCCTCATGAACCGCCAATATCAGCAGGAAGAGAAACGCCAGCGGCACTGCGCTGACCAGTAGGGCTTTATGAGCGAGCTTGAAGGGAAGAAGACGTCTGAACGCTGGACTCATGGACGCAGCTCGCGGCAAACTCTTGGGTCGGCTGGCTCAAGCCGCAGGTACCGTTGTGCGGCGGCCGCCGATAGGGCCAACGGCAAAGCATCCATGGACATACAATCGGCCGGGCGCAAAGTCGCGACGACTCAAGCACGTTGAAGTAAGGGCCACAGTGCCGTGCATCACAATGTCAGCTGCTGGGACTGGCCGGCCGCCCTGAATCGACGATCGAGCTCGGGCTGAGCAGCGCCGGCCGCAGTTGCGTCTCGCTCACTTGGCCGCACGCTATCGACAGGCGATACGCCTTAGCGCCGGGCCGCGCTGTCACGACCTCGCTGAGCGCTTCGTCCACGTAATGCAGAGCAACGCCGTCGTCAGCGGCTAACCCATAGGACAATTGTCCGGTCTGCACCAGGCTGCGGTAAGTTGGCCGGCGGCCTGGTTCGCTGTCGTAGTGCGGGCAGTTGCTGCCGCGCAGCAGCCCCAGACATCGTAACGGCGTCAGCACGCCTGGTATAGAGTCGGTTAGGCCATCCTCAAACCAGCAGATTGAACCGGCACTCACTCCGCATAGAATGACCCCCGTCCGGTAGGCCTCGCGCAGATGTGTATCGATGCTCCACTCGCGCCATAAGGCCAGCAGACTCTTCGTGTTCCCGCCGCCGACGTAGACGATCTGCTGCTGCATGATCAGATCCCTTAGGTCTGCGGACGGCGGTCTGAAGAGGGAGATGTGGGTCGGCGAGCACTCGAGCTTTCCGTAAGCCAAGTAGAATTTGTGGATATAAGCTTCCGAGTCGCCGCTGGCCGTTCCTAAAAAGCAGATTTTCGGCTTTAAGGCATCGGCTTGGCGGATGATGTACTCATCGAGCAGCGGATCGTAGGGTTCAGCTGAAAATCCGGCCCCGCCGATGGCGATGATTTGGCGCTTAGCGGCCACCTCTAGCCCTTTGCTTCATGCGACTCGCTGGCGCGCCGGATCAGCGAAGCCATCCTAGCACGCAACGCGCGCAATGCATGTCCCCGGTGGGAGACTGCGTGTTTCATGTCCTCGCCGGCTTGCGCGAACGTCACGCCGTAGGCTGGATAGATGAAAATCGGATCGTACCCAAAGCCTGCGCTCCCGCGCGCTGCCAGAGCAATCGTGCCCTCCGATTCACCGCGGGCGCTCAGCGCTTCGAACCCCGGCACCACCAAAGCGCACACGCAGACGAAGCGCGCCCGCCGGTGCAAGTCGTTCGTCGCACTCAGACGGTTCAAGATGTCCGCGTTGCGCTCATGGCAGCCGGCCGACGCTGACGGCGTGCGCGCCGAGCGGACGCCCGGCCCCCAACCCAACGCTTCTACCTCCAGGCCGGAATCGTCGGCAAGCACCGGGGCATGGGTCAAATCGCTGAGCGCCCGGGCTTTGGCGACCGCGTTTTGCTCGTAGGCGTCGAACGGCTCCTCAACCGGCTGGTAGTCCTCGGGGGCGGCGACCAACTGCGGCTTGGCTTCGCCCCACAACGCTATCAGTTCGCGCAGCTTAGCGTGATTGCTCGTGGCGACGATAATAGACTCGTCCGAATGAAGGCGCAGCTCAATCCACGGTCGTAAGCGGCCTGCCATCGTCAGCTCGTGCTGAAGCTACCAGCGGAAAGGGCCGTCGCTGGTCCGGCGGCAGGCGTCTTAATCGCGTTCCAGGCGTAACACCGCCATGAACGCTTCTTGCGGAAGCTCCACGTTGCCCACTTGCTTCATGCGTTTTTTGCCCTCCTTTTGGCGCTCCAGCAGCTTGCGTTTTCGAGTGATGTCGCCGCCGTAACACTTCGCCAGAACGTTCTTGCGCATCGCCTTGACCGTCTCGCGTGAAATCACTTTGTTGCCGATGGCCGCCTGAATCGGCACGTCGAACATCTGGCGTGGGATTACTTCCTTGAGCCGCTCGGCCAGCAGCCGCCCCCACATCGGGGCCTTTTCGCGGTGCATGATGAACGACAACGCATCGACCGACTCGCCGTTGAGCAAGATGTCGAGCTTGACCAAGTCGCCTTCTTTGTATCCGACCAGCTCGTAATCCATGCTGGCATACCCCTTGGTGCGCGACTTCAGCTGGTCGAAGAAATCGATGATGACCTCGGCGAGCGGGAGCTCGTAAGTGAACAGCACGCGCTGCGGCGATAGATAGTCCATGGAGATCATCGTTCCGCGCCGGGTCTGGCATAAGTCCATGATGGGGCCGATGTATTCGGCCGGCGTGATTATCGTGCACTTGACGTAAGGTTCTTCGATTGCCGCGATGCTCGACGGCGGTGGCAGTTTCGCCGGATTGTCCACCGCCGCTACCTCGCCGCCCAGCGCGCGCACGTGGTACACGACCGATGGGGATGTCGCGATAAGCGACAGGCCGTACTCCCGCTCCAGCCGTTCCTGCACTATCTCCATGTGCAGCAGCCCTAAGAAGCCGCAACGAAATCCAAAACCGAGCGCCATCGATGATTCGGGCTCGAAAGACAGCGACGCGTCGTTGAGCTTGAGTTTTTCCAGCGCTTCGCGCAAATCGGTGTAGTCGCCGCCGTCGTTGGGATACAGGCCGCAGTACACCATGGGCGTGACTTTGCGGTAGCCGGGGAGCATGACGTGAGCCGGGTTGTCCGAGCCGGTCAATGTGTCGCCCACGGCTATGTCGGAAACCGCCTTTATATTGGCGATGACGTAGCCGACGTCGCCGACTTCGAGCCGCTCCACGGGCCGCATCTGCGGACGAAACGTGCCGACTTCGAGCACTTCGAAGACCTGATCGCCCGCCATCGACCGGATCCGGGTGCCGGCGGCCAGCACGCCGTCACGGACCCGCACGTAGCAAATTACCCCCCGGTACGGATCGAAGTGGGAATCGAAGACGAGCGCACGCAGATGCTCCATGTTGCCGCACGGCGGCGGCACGTGCGCCACGATCGCTTCCAATATCTCCCTTATTCCGATACCTTCCTTGGCGGACGCCTTGATGCAGCGCTCGCGCTCGACCAGTAGCGTGTCCTCGACGTCTCGAATGACTGCATCTGGGTCGGCCGACGGCAGGTCGATCTTGTTTATTACCGGGATGATGTGCAACTGAGCTTCGTTTGCCAGATAGTAATTGGCAAGCGTCTGCGCCTCGATGCCCTGAGCGGCATCGATGACCAGCAGGGCGCCCTCGCACGCCGACAGCGAGCGCGACACCTCGTATGAAAAGTCGACATGACCCGGAGTGTCGATAAGATTCAGTTCGTACGTCTGCCCGTCCATAGCCCGATAGGCAAGCGTAACGGGGTGTGCTTTTATCGTGATGCCGCGCTCACGCTCCAGGTCCATCGAGTCAAGAACCTGCGCTTCCATCTCTCGGCTTGCGAGCGTGCCGGTCAACTCGAGCAGCCGGTCTGACAGCGTGGTCTTGCCATGATCGATATGGGCGATGATGCAAAAATTGCGGATGAGCGGGCGTGCCCGATCGCCGGCGGGGCGGCCGGCTGCGGGCCGATCGCCGGTTATGCCGGTAGACAAACCGGCAAGAACCTGCTGATGTAGCTCAAGACTATGATTGCGATGAACGGCGTCAGGTCGAAGCCACCGATGACCGGTACGACGAGTTGAAACGGATACAGCACGCCATCGGTCAGTCGGCGCAGCCAGGTCGCGAGCAAGGGCGGAAGGCTGGGCAGCCAGCTCGCAATTGCACGCATGACGATTAAGAAGATCTCGACGCTTATGACGATATGGGCGGCGCGGAAAACGCCGCAAGCGAGCGCATCCACGCGCTACTCTCGGTCGAGCGACGCGTTAGCGCGCTGAAGCGACTTGGGCTGGAATGCCGTTGAGGAATGGAGTGGGATCGATCGGCTTGCCCCATAAGAGAACTTCGTAGTGCACGTGCGGTCCCGTCGCGAAACCGGTGGCCCCAACACGCGCAATCTCTTGCCCCTTGCGCACCTGTTGCCCTGCGCTGACGGTGATCTGCGAGTTGTGCGCATACCACGTTTGAAAGCCGTTGCCGTGATCGATGATCAGCTTGTTGCCGAAGCCGCCGTCCCAGCCGGCCTGCGTGACAACGCCGTCCGCGGTCGCGTACACCGACGCGCCGTAGTCGTTCACAATGTCCAAACCAGCGTGGAAACCCGGCTCGGGGTCGGTTCGGTAGCCGAAACCGGAAGAGACGGACCCGCTCGTCGGCCACAGCGATGGGATCGCATCCAAGTACCGCTGCCGGGCCATGGCCGTAGAGCGCTCGGCCACGATCACCGCAACCGCTTGGGCTTTGAGCGTATCCGATTGGTCGATGCTGCGGCGAATATATTGGTTCAGCGCGGCCAGATGATCCGATTCCTGGACGAAGCTCAGCGGCCCGCCCGAGGACGGCTTGGCCGGCGTTGCCGCCGCGGGAGGCGCCAACCGAACGTGGTAAGCCCGTGCCTTCGCGCTTGTGAGCCGGCGAATCTGCTCATTAGACCGTTGCAGCTGCCCGAGGCGTTGCCAAGCCTGCTCCGTTCGGCGGGTCAGGTCGAGAAGCTGCCGGCGCTGGTCGTCGTCTTGAGCTTGCAGGCTTTGCTCTTGAGCCCGCGCCCGAGCCGCGCGAATCGAGCCTATGCTAAAGGCCAGCACGGAGCACAGCGCAACGATAGCGCACACTCCCGCCAACGCGATGTGCAAGTGGGAAGGTTGGATGCGGTACGCTGAATCCGCTATGTTTGTTGAGGCGACGCCTCTCAATCGTTTAACTGCTGATCGTAGCCGCATCGGTCACTCCATGTAGCGGATGTGGGTGCTGTTAGACCCCCGGCCGTTTTCGGCTTGGAAACCTATCGGTCTAACAGCGGTTGTTGCGTCTGCAACCGGGTCAACTCGACGGCCCGCTGCTCTTCGTCGCTGAGCCCCTTATCGGCGGTGAAGTTGCGAACTGCTTTGGCGTACGTCCGTACTTCTTCGCGCGAGTAGATGCTTGAAACGACAAAGCCGTTGCCGCGGCGGTCTACCACGGCGAGCGCAAACGAAAGTTCTGATCCAACGTCAGGAAACGCGTTGAAGCGCACGAACCCGACGCACTGCAGCGTCCTTGCGGATGCCGCTTCCAAGACGGCGATCCGGCTGCGAATTTCGGTCAGGTCGTCGGATGCCGAAGCATCGGCCGCGGCCTGAGTGCTCCTCCGAGCCCCCTGAACAGCGGACCGTCCTGCGATTGTGTGGTACAGAGCAGCCGCGGCGATCGAAACGCAGGCGGATAGCGCCAAGAGCGGCCACTGGTCAAACTTTGCTGCGGCCGCAAGAATCGATCCGACAGCATCATACACGACGCTGATGGGTGGTTGCCTTCGGGCGCGCCAACGCTGCTCCTCTCAAACAAGTGTTCCTCGGTGCATATGAAAAGCGCCCACCGCAGGCTCGATATGGGGGAGGCTCGGGCCAGAGTAAGCCGCGGCACCCGAAATGTCCCGCTCGCCGCTGCTACCTTCCGGTCCTGACGGGGTTAGCGAGTTTTCGTCGCGCGGACCCTAGCCGTCGACACCTCCCAGAGGCGAGCGAGCGGCGGGTCGGTCTTGGCGAACGCCGCGTTTGAGGTGACGACGTCCAGTGGCGGAGAGAGAGGGATTCGAACCCTCGAGGCGGTTTTAGCGCCTACACGCTTTCCAGGCGTGCCTGTTCAGCCGCTCCAGCACCTCTCCGCGGACCAATGTGCTTCAAGCGCCGCCTGCCAAGCGCCCTCCAAAACCGCCAAGCCGCCGCCGATGGCGCTGGCGGGGATTGCGGCTAAGTCATTTTGCTTGGCACTTCGTCTGTACGCGTAGACTGATAAAGTCATTCAAATTGCCCAGGTTCGAAAAATACATCCGGCGGCCAGACGCCACATGTTCCACGAAGCCCCGGCAGCCAGTCGATTCGCTGGAACCCGGCTCTTTGCGTACGCGCACGACGAATACGTGCTCTTCTTCTTGACCTGATTGCATGCGTTGTCCGCCGATGTTATGCATGCCGCATTATAGCGCAGAGACGTCGAGCGCGCGTCCGACGCGTTCGGACGGCAGCCGGACGGCGTCATGATAGTCTTGCCAGGCACACTCAACCGAGGAGGATCATGCATGAACGCGCATCATCTCGTCATTGCCGCAGCGGCCGCTGCCGTCGTTGCATGCGGCGGCAGTGCGGCCCTTGCCCAAGATTCCGCGCCAGGCGCGGCCACGGCTCCAAGCGCCTCGCCGAGCCCGGTTCCCGTGCGCAGCCTAGATCCGTGCGCCATGCTTACTTCATCCGATGTCGCGTCGGCAATCGGTGCCGCTGCCGACCAATTGCATGCCCCGACGCGGCCTTCTGCCGATGAATGTCTGTGGGCCATCGGGGCACGCGGCGCTACCCCCGCGCGCCAAGTGCTGCTTTCAATCGAGCAGACACAAGCCGCGAAAAAAGGTTGTAAGGGGCTGCAGTGCCTGCGCATAGCGCAATCGGTTGCGGTTTACATCCCCGGGGCGCAGTCGGTCAGCTCCAAAGTCGGCACTGCTCTAAGCGATGCGGAGATGATCTCCGGCCTGGGCGACAAAGCCGGCTGGAAGAACGGCTGGCTGACGGTGCTCAAAGATCGAGTCGTGTTCCGGCTGGCCGTCGCCGGAGCGGGATCTAGCAGCGCAGGCCTTGCTGGATCCGAAGCTCTGGCGCGCGTCGTTCTGACGCGGCTGTGAGGGAACCAAATTGCTGGCTGAGATGTTCTAAGCGGCGCAAGCAGCCTCAAGGCGGCCAGGCGCCGCGTTGCCAGGCGTCCGAAATTTCGCGGTTGCACGGCAACGCAAAGAAAATGCTTTTCGCCGCTTCGTCTGTCAATTGGCCCCCGAACCTGCTCATGACCTCGTACGCTCGCTCCAGCAGCTCGCGGGACCGTTTCTTCTTTCCGGGCGCCCGATAGGCGCGCGCAGCGGCCCAGTAGCAGTACTGAGGCCATAACGCATCCTCTATAGCCTCCGCACCCATCTCGAGCATGCGATCGGCCGCGCGCCGTGCAGCGTCTACGTCGTTTGAACGCCGGTACGCCAGTGCAAGGTCAGCGAGGTTGCTGACCGTATCGGCCCGCCGGTTGATCGTCTCTTGAATGGCCAAGCCGGCATTCATGTGCTCGATAGCGCTTGCGAAATCGCCTAGTTCGGACTCGACTGCGCCGAGATTGCATAATGCTTGCGACTCGTAGGCTGGGTGGCCGATCGTCTGAGCCTTAGCGACCGCACCCAAAGCCAGCTTCTTCGCTGCTGCGGAGTCGTGGCCGCAGATGGCCGCAAAGCTCTCGTTGATGTCACAGACGATTTGACCGCGCAAATCTTTGAGATGGTCGAAATGCGTTCTGGCGCCGCGCAGCGCCGCCGTCGCTTCTTCGAGCGCTCCTAATCGCATCGCCATGATCGACCGGTTGATCATCAAGGTGGCGACTCCCTGACGCTTGCCCATGTCGCTGAAGATTTCGGCGGCCGCGGCGTTGCAGCGCCGAGCCTCCTCGTAACGATGCAGGCGGCCCAAGCCGCTCGAACAACGCGCCAGCGCATCGGCTTGTCCCTCGCGGTCGCCGATCGCACGATACAAGTCCATCGCCTTCCGGCAAAGATCTACACAGCGTTCGAAATCGTGCCGCATCAAGGCTTCGGCCGAAGCCGTCCACAGCGCTCGCGCCAGCAGCGAACCGTTGCCGTTAGACTCCGCGACGCGGACGGCGCAGTCCAAGTGCTCGACGGCTTGGGCCATTAGTCCCCGATGAGTGGCAATATGGGCCAGCAAGCACAAACACTCGACTTCGGCGGCCGGCTCGTTTTGGGTCCGCGCCGCGGACAAGGCAGCGTTCGCAAACTCAAGCGCAGCGTCAAAGCGCACGACGAGGGCTGCGTGCGTCGCCGCGGCCCGCGTCGCTTGAGCCAGTCGGCGGGGATCGTTCGCCGCTTCGGCCCGCGATCGTAACTCGGCGATTAGTGACTCTTCCTCGTCCCGGTCGCCCACCGTACGAGCCAGCAGGACGCGGCGGGACTGGATCTCGCATGCCAAGTCATTGTCGCCCTCGCGCAGCCGGTCGAGTTCGTCGAGATCGGCTACTTGCGCGGCTCTATGTCCGCGTCGCGCCGAGGCCCTTTCCCGCACCAGCAATAAGTCGACACGCGCCTGGCGCCGACTCGCGAGTTCCAGCCCGCGCGACGCCAGATCGCCAGCCTCAGCATCGGCGTGAAGGTCGATCGCATGCCGCGCCGCCGCTAAGTAGCAGCGGCTTGCATCGTCGGCCGCGCCGCCAAGGTCGTAGTGTCGAGCGACTGCGTTGGACATTTCACCGCTTCGATCGCTGAACAGGTCTTCAAGCACGCGCCCGACACGCCGATGACGCCGGGTGCGCACGTCCGAGGGGATATTGTCGTACGCGGTCCCCTGAATCACATGATGGGTGAAGGCGTAGGCGCAAGCTCCATGACCCAGTGACTCTTTGACTAGGTAGCGATCCAAGAGCTCGCTCAGCGCATCGTCGATTTGCCGTTCGTCCCAGCCGCTCAGCTCGCGAAGCACTTCAACATCGAAACCTTGACCGACGATAGCGGCCATTTCGACGAGCGCGCGAGCGGGCTGCGTCAGCCTGGCGATGCGCCCGGCGATCGTTTGGCGCACGTCGGCGTACCAAGAAGGGGTGCTCGCCATGTCCTCGGACCGCTGATTCGTTCGGTCAGGGGCAGTTTGTGACTCGAGAAGATCGCGGATGATTTGCGCGACGAACAGCGGGTTGCCCTCGCTCTGCTCGTGCACCGTTGCCGCTAGACCCGCCGTTTGGTCGCGTAACCGTTCAAAGCCGCCGACGATCTGTGCTACGGACTGGCAAGTCAGGCGCGGCGGGCTGACCCGGGATGCGATCCGGGCGGTTTCCAGATCACGCCGCAGCCGGCTGAGTGGATCTGCTCGTGCGGTTTCTTCGCGACGATACGTCACTATTACCAAGATCGGGGCCTGGCTGACTCTGCCCGCTATGAATTGCAGCGCGGACAAGGTCGCGTCGCCCGCCCAGTGCAGATCTTCCAGCACCACCAAAAGGGGACGCGCTTTGGCTAACGCCTCCATCCCGACTGCGATCGCTTCGAACAGCCGCAGCCGCTCTCGGTTGGGATCGGTGGGCAAGAGGTCGGGCAGGTTTGGCGTTCGGGCTCGCAGTTCGGGCACTATCTGCGCGACCGCGGCAAGCCAAACGGGCTCGACGTCCAGCACGGCGATGATCGGCAAAGCGGTGCGCAAGGCCGCGGCTATGCAGGCGTACGGGGCGCTCTCCGGGTAACCGGTCGCGCCGTGAATCACTCTACCGCCTTGGTTCTCAACCCTCAAAGCAAGCTCCGCCGCCAGCCGAGTCTTTCCGATTCCGGCCTCGCCGCCGATAAAGACAACCGAGCCTTTACCGCGCGCCGCGCCGCTCCACAATTCGACCAGCCGATCTAGCTCGGCATCGCGTCCCACGAAGGGAAGCGCGACCGGCGCAAGAGCGGAACCTGATCGCAGCCGCGCATCGGCGCCGAATAGCGGCACATCCGCGTCCGGACCCATTATCTGGCCGGCGGCCGAGGCGTCCAGCAACGGCGCGTTGCGCAACACCAATTCGCGCAACGCTAAGGTCTCGGGCATAGGTTCGACGTCCATCTCCTCGCGCAGCCGGCGCTTGAAATCCGCGAAGACTTGAAGCGAGCCCGCGCGGTCCCCCGTCTCATAGCGGACCGCCATGAGTTGGCGCAAGGCGTCTTCGCGCCACGGATCAGCGACGAGGATTTTTTGGGCGAAGCTCGCTGCGGCTGCGAAGTCGCGGCAGCTGCGGCTTAAAGTGACCAACGCTTCCAAGGCGCCGAGATACGATGTGCGCAACCGCTCGCGCATCGGGAAGAGCCAGTCGTCGTACAGATTCTCGAGCAAATCGCCCGTGTAGAGATCGACGGCTGCGGCGCGGCCTTTAGGCATCAGCACCAAGCGCTCGAACTCGACGACATCGACCCAGCATTGGGCGGCGGGATCCCACTGGAGCGAGTCTCCATCTGATGACACCCAAGGACGAGGCGAAGCCGGCAGTGCGCGTTGCAGCAAATGGAGGTGTCGCCGTAAGGCTGCACGGGCGCTCTCTTCGGAATCGTCTTCCCAGAGCGCGAAGGCGACAGCATCGCGCATGACCGGGCCCTTGTTATGCAGCACCAGGTATGCCAGCAGCAAGAGCGTCTTAGGCAGCGCCGGCAGCTTGAGTGGAGCATCGTCGACCGTTATGCGGTGCGGGCCGAAGAGATGTACTCTCAATGACTGCTGGATCTGCGTGGCGGCCATGCCGAGCCCCGTAGGACCGTGGTGAGCCTGGACGCTTCTGTGGCCAAGTCAAGGGTTACTTCCCGCTTTTTCAGCCGACAAAAGCCAAGGACCGTCATGTGACGGTCCTTGCAATCGACGGAGAGGGTGGGATTTGAACCCACGAACGGTTTCACCCGTTACTCGCTTTCGAGGCGAGCGCGATCAACCAACTCTGCCACCTCTCCAATTCGCCGCTACAGCTCGTCCGTTCGGCGCCGCCGAAAGAATTCGCGCAGCATCCGGGCGGCTTCTTCCGCCAACAATCCTCCCTCGACTTCGACCCGGTGATTTAAGCGTCCGTCCGCGACTAGGTTGTACAATGACCCGGTCCCTCCGCCTTTGACATCCGGGCAGCCGTACACTATGCGCCGGATGCGAGCAGCGACGCAGGCAGCCGCGCACATGAGACAAGGCTCCTTGGTGACGAAAAGCGTCGCGCCGGTCAACCGCCAGCCTCCCGTGCGCGCCGCTGCCTGCCTTAGAGCGACCATTTCAGCGTGCGCGGTCGGATCGTGATTGGCTTCTTTTTGGTTGAAGCCAACCGAAATCACGCGATCGTCTCTAACGACGACTGCCCCGACCGGCACATCGCCGTGGTCTTGGGCGACCGCGGCCAGCTCCAGCGCTTTGCGCATGAAATCAGGGCCGACCATCGACACCGCCACGCGTGGCTTGGCGCGCCCGAGTGGGCTCGAACCACCAACCTTCGGCTTCGGAGGCCGACACTCTATCCAATTGAGCTACGGGCGCATAGCAGCGTTTTGCGGTCGACGCATGATAATTCTGTGCCTCGGGCAAGACTCGAACTTGCGACCAAGGGCTTATGAGTCCCCTGCTCTACCACTGAGCTACCGAGGCGGTCCGCACGGTTTCAACGACGCTTGGCTCTCGGTCCGCTGAAATCGTGCCGCGTTCTCGCGCTCGGAGGGGCTCGAACCCCCAACCTCCAGATTCGTAGTCTGGCATTCTATCCAATTGAACTACGAGCGCCCGCGTGGAACGGAGAGAGAGGGATTCGAACCCTCGATAACGCTTTGAGAGCATTATGGCGGTTTAGCAAACCGCTGCTTTCAGCCGCTCAGCCATCTCTCCGAGCCGCAAGACCTTTACTATGTCGGCCCAGACGCACCTTTTTGCGCTATCCGGCGTCCTCTGCTAGGCAGTCGGAACGTATTGTAAGCGCATCGATCAGATCGGCAACCGCTTCAGCGGCATGCGGCCGGGCGAGATTACGGGCGTTGCGGCGCATACGTGCGACGATTTGCGGACTGCCCAAAAGGCGATCGAGCGCCGCGCTAAGTTCCTTGAAGTTTTGCACCCGTATGCCCACGCCTTTTTCTTGAAGATGACGGGTGTTGCGCTCTTCTTGACCCGGGAGTGGCCGCAACATGATCAGCGGCAACCCTGACGCCAAGGCCTCAGAGCTCGTCAATCCGCCGGGCTTGCTCACGAGCACGTCGGCCGCTCGCATATAGTCGTAGACGTTGGGGACGAACCCAAGCACCAGCGCTTGATGGCGCAGAGTCAAGGCCGTCTCTGCGAGGCGGCGCTGAAGCCCCGGGTTCTTGCCGACGATGACGAGCGTCTGAAAATCGTGTTGCAGCCGGTCTATCGTCAGCAGGGCGGTTTCGAGCGGCCCGATGCCCAGCCCGCCGCCCATCAGCAGCAGCGTGGTTTGTTGCGGGTCTATGCCGATCGCCTGGCGCAGCTCGCGCTTGTCGAACGGCGTGCCGAAACGTGCGTCTATCGGTATGCCGGTCAGCTTTATGCGCTCGCTCGCAACGCCACGCGCTAACAGCGTCTGGCGCATGGCCGCCGTCGCGACTGCATATCCGTCGATGTTGCGGTGGATCCAAAAAGGGTGCACGACGAAATCCGTTACCACCCCGACAACCAGCGGCGCATCGGGGTACTCGCGCTTATATTCGGCCATCACGCCGCACGGGAAAGCATGGGTGCAAACCACGACGTCGGGCGCAAAGTCCTGGACGTACTCGCGCAGATGGACGGCGGTGTAGTGATGCAGCCATGCCTTGAAGGCGGACACTTTAGTGGCCCGTTCGGCCTGGTCGTAGATGTAGCGATAGAGATGCGGAAGCATCTTGACCATGCCGATGTAACCGTTACTTGCGACTTTATGGAAGACTTGGGATGCGTAGCGATAAGAGTCGACGACCTGACAACGGGTATCCGGGCGGCGGTTCAAGACCGCCGTGCGCACCGCCTGAGCAGCTGCTGTGTGACCTTCGCCCACGCTGGCGCTGAGAAATAAGATCGCTCGTGTCGATCTGGGCGGCGTCGCCGGCAGGGGCTTAGCCTCGAGCGCTATGTGCCTTCCTCCTCAGGCGCTTCTTCCGCTTGATCCAAGAAATCGTTGAGGATCTCTTGCGCTAACCCGTCGTCTCTCAAAAGGCGGCCCACTTCGTCGGTGACGATGAACTCGTCGGCCTTCTCGCTGT
>JALYUR010000007.1 GCA_030853635.1 Vulcanimicrobiota bacterium
GGCTAGCCGTGACGCCGATGAAAATGGCCTTTGCGACGGCGGCAATCGCAGACGGCGGCCTGATGATGCGTCCGCAGATCATCAAGGAATTGCGTCCACCGCGGCGTCCACCACTTGAGGTGCCAGCGGAGCCATGGGGACGCGTCGCTTCGGCTGAGACGGCTGCCACCGTTCGCCGGATGATGTTAGCCGTCGTCCGTTACGGAACCGGCACGGCAGCTGCGCTTCCGGGGATCGCCGTAGCGGGCAAGACGGGCACCGGCACCCACCCGGGCGGCCCACCCGATGCGTGGTTCGTCTCCTTCGCCCCGGCCGGCGCGCCGCGTATAGTTGTGGCGATAGTCGTCGAGGACTCGGGCTACGGCGGAACGGTAGCCGCGCCGATCGCGCGGGCGATAACGGCTGGGGCGCTGGCTCTATATCAGCGCTGAGACGCGGGCGGTGACGGCGGTCACACGGCCGCGTCGCCACAACTGCGGTGAAATCTTTATACTCATCCTGACCGTTTTACCAGCATGCACTCTAAAGCGCCGTCCGTCAGCGGTGCGCGCCTTCAGCTGCGGCTGGTCGGCGCAGTACTCGTCATCGCCCTTTGGGGGCAGATGCAGACGCTGCCGGCGGTGGCCGAGCCGTCGAGCGTCGAGAGCGTGTCCGCCTTTGCTTTGGGCGATGTCCCTCAACCCGTCGTTGACACATCGGCGCACGCCGTCCACAAGCTTTTGCCCAACGGGCGGCTTGAGCGGGCAGGCGAAGCGGCAATAGACGTCGCCCGCGTGCTCGCCGAGCTCGCCGGCAACAAGGCCCAGGTCGGGTCGATGCCCTTCGTCACGGACGTGGCACCCGAAGTGTCGTTCGTACGGCTTCGCCGCGACTTGCCGGTGCTCGTCATAGCGACCGTCGTCGAGCCGGAAGTTTCTTTGAAGCACCTGAAAACGGCGACTGTGATCTCGTGGGTTCAGCCCGACGGCTCCATCGCTCCGCTGTGGCACCAAGCGCGCGCGTACGGGCCGGACACGATCGCATCCGCCCGCATCGTTCGTTTCGACAGCGCTGTGCTGCGCGCGGGCGCGACTACAGCGGATCTGATATTGGCCCAAACGCGGCTGTCCGGAGAAGCCCAAGTGCAGATTTATCGGCTTGCCAGTAAGTCGCTCAACCGAGTTGGCGCCGATCTATGATCTAGCGGCGGTTCGGGTTGCCAGCCGCAGTTTCCAGACCGGATTGATCGATAACCTGACGACCGGAGCTTCATCCACCCAATTCGTTATGAGCCACGATACCGTCGCGTAAGCGCCGGGTCCCAAAGCGGCTATCGCTGGTTTACGGCCGTCCGGTCCATAGGGGCCAAACGCTTGGCTTTGCGTCCCGGCGCTGTCGTTGAAGTCCAAAGACGGACTATACGCCGGAACCCGAACGGTTCGTCCGCTGAACGGGTTCCTCAGCGAAGCAGTCATGACGAAATAACCGTTCACTCGATCTTGATTCGAGGCATGTCGCAGGATCGGATCGCGCTGAGCACTGCGGTGAGAGGTCAGCTGATCGATCCGCAATTGCACATCGCCTAGCGGGAAATACTTGCCTAGCGGTACATCTGATGCGGTATAGTCGGGAAGCATTTGGCCGACGCGAGCGCCGCGGACGTTGACGCCGATCGACGTGTGAACCGACATGGCCGCGATGGGCATCTTTGGCCAGTTCAGCACGACGTACCGTACCGCACGCGACTCGTGGGCTGCCAGCGTGTTGGGCGCATCATCGAGAGCCCGAAGCTGACCGGATGCCGAATAGGGACCGAGCACGTCTGTTTCGTACCGTCCGCCGAAAGAGCGGCCGTCCGTAAGGTCGAAACTGAACAAGTACGTCGGCGGGCTGACTCTGAGGTTGGCAAAATTGCGCATGGTCGCCCACACGATGATGTAGCCGTCGTCCGCCTTTTCGCCGGCCGGCAGAAAGGCGTCCGCATGCGCGACGCTCACGATCCGATCGATGCGAATCGCCGTATCGGCCGTGACTATGAAGCGACCGAACGGCATGTCGGCGCACGCGCCCTGCGCAGGCACTACCCAAGCCAAAAAGAGGGCTGCACAAAGCATCAGCCGCCGCATGAAGCGGAGTTTTCAGCGAAGGAGACGCATCCCTTCTGATTAACGTCCCGACTTAGCATTGCGCTGTGAGGGACGGCCGCTCGTTGCCCGACGTCATATATAACAATCGATACCGCCTCGACGCGCGGATCGGTCAAGGCGGCATGGCCGTCGTGTATCGCGGGTACGACCTCCTCTTGCGCCGCCAGGTCGCCGTCAAGGTACTTAGAGATCAGTTTTCCGGCGACGAGGCGTTCGTGGAGCGGTTCCGTCGCGAAGCTCAGGCCGCGGCGCGCCTATCGGACCCCAACATCGTCAACACATTCGACGTCGGGGAATCCAACGGCGTCTACTACATCGTCCAGGAATTGATCAGCGGCGAGACGTTAGGCGCGCTCATGGCCCGGGAGCACCGGCTGCCCGAATCCATCGCTGTGCGTTATGCCGAACAGATATGTAAGGCCCTCGGGGCAGCGCATCGCCAAGGGATATTGCATCGGGACATCAAGCCGTCGAACATATTGATCACCCCTGACGACGTCGTCCGCGTCACGGACTTCGGCATCGCGCGCGCGGTCAACGGGCATACCGTGACCAGCGTTGACACCGTGCTTGGGTCGGTGCCTTACTGTTCGCCGGAACAGTTGGGCACCGATGGCTTGACCGAGCCAAGCGACCTTTACAGTCTGGGCATCGTGCTCTACCAGATGGTGGTCGGTCGGGTGCCTTATGAAGCGAACACCGCCGTCGGCGTTGCTATGGCGCATATTCAAGCATCGATTCCCGACCCCGCCGATTCCGGCGTGTCCGTAAGCCCCTGCCTGCGCGCGGTCATCCGCAGACTGATGCAGAAGTCGCCTGCCGACAGATTCCACAATAGCGCGGAGGCGCTGGACGCGCTGCGCCGGTGCAGCGGCGCGGCGTCGGCAGACGGCACCGCCTACGCATTGCCAGCTACCGACACGCCTACTGCATTGCTGCGGCGCCGCGGCCGCAGCGCTGAGGGCTCAGCGCACGGTGAGAGTCCGAGTTCTGACGGGGTCCGCAGGGATGTGGTTTGGTCAACGGGGAGGCCGTTAGGCCTTGCGGGCCTTACTCTCACCGTCATTTTTGCCGCGATGCTCGCCCTAGCCGCGCGCCAGGCCCTGTCGCATGGCGTCAGCATGCCGGATGTCACCGGCAAGCCGGTGGCCGAGGCTATGGCCGCGCTCGAGACCGCGGGGGTCGAGCATGTAGCAGTGCGCAGGCAAAGCGACTCGGCGGCGCCAGAGGGACTTGTGTTCGCGTCTAATCCGCCGGCCGGAGAGCGCTTACGGGCCGGACAGTCGGTCAGCCTGACGGTCAGCGCCGGAGCGCCTGAGTTGCGCGTCCCTGATGTCGTGGGGCGGGACTTGCAAAGCGCGTCGGCGCTGCTCAGCGCTGCGGGTTTTCGCATCAAGACGGGGCCCGGCGTCTACTCATCGCTCAGGCGCGGCTCGGTGATCAAGACGGTGCCGGCACCGGGCGCCGCATCGGATCGAGGCGCTACCATCATGCTGTTCGCAAGCGCCGGCCCGCAAACCGCCGAAGTTCCGGATGTCGTCTCGCTGACCGTGGATAGCGCGCGCACCCGGCTGGCGGCAGTCGGGCTGAAGCTTCAGCTCGGCAGCACGATGACTAGTGCGAATATTCCGGCGCAGACCATCGTCGACCAGACCCCGGGCGCCGGATCGACCGTCGACCCGGGCGCGGTAGTCGTCGTGGATGTGAGCGGTGGTTCGCCGGCGCAATCCGCTGCCGCTGCGATAGCCGTCCCCAACGTCGTCGGGACCAGCGCCGAGGATGCTCGGCGCACTTTGGCTGCGGCTGGCTTGACAGTCGGAACCGTAACTCAGGCTGCAGTCAGCGACACTTCGCCCGACACGGTGATGGAACAGGACCCCGCAGCCGATGCCAAAGCGGCGCCGGGCTCGGCGGTGAACATCGTAGTCGCGACAGCGGCAGGCGCTGCGAGCGCTTCGATCGAGCCCTCTGCGCCGCCGTCGGCCGGCGCGAGCGCCGGGCCTCCGTTGGGTCCCATACCAAACGTCATCGGCATGCCGGTCGAGGCGGCGAGAGCCGCCTTGGTCAAGGCTGGCTATCGCGTCGATCGCGTTACGACCCTGGGAGCTAAGGACGCCGGCGACCGAGTGGTCAACACTGAACCTGAACCCGGCGCGACGACTTCCCCGGGCGCGTCAGGCGTCAGTCTCATCGTGGGCGTTCCCGGGCACTGAGGCAGTTGCTCGTGTTGGGAGTTGATCCGAGCCTGCACGTCACGGGCTACGGGATGGTGGACGCCCGCGGCTCGGATTTGCGGTTGATTGAAGGCGGTGTGATCGAGCCCTCGCGATCGGCCGACTTGAGCATGCGCTTGGCGCAGCTATGGAGAGGCATGACCGAAGTTATAGGCTCGCTGCGGCCGGACGTGATGATCGTCGAAGATGTGTTTTCCAGGACGGCGTATCCGAAGACCGCGCTGCTCATGGCCCATGCGCGCGGTGCTTTGGTATGCGCTGCCGCGATGGCCGGCATACCGGTTCGCGACTATGCCGCGACGACGGTCAAGCGCGCGCTGGTCGGCAGCGGTGCGGCTTCCAAAGGTCAGGTGGCCGCCATGGTCGCGCGGGCTTTGGGACTGGCTCAGCCGCCTTCGCCGGCCGACGTCACCGATGCGCTCGCGCTCGCCATCGCCTACTCGCGCCGGCTCTGAGCAGTCGAAGCGATGTTCTCCCGAATCCGCGGAGTTTTGCACGGGCGCACTGCTTCCTCAGCCTTGATCGAGACCGGTGGGCTGTATTACGACGTGCTGCTGCCAGGCTGCGTGGCCGACAAAATCTCAAGCGCCGAGATCGGCTCTCCCCTTGAACTTGAGACCTTCGCCTATTTGCAGATCGACGGCAACCGCGGAACCGGAACCTATGTGGGCTTCACCAATCCGATCGAGCGCGAGTTTTTTGAGGCCCTCTTGACCGTCGCGAGCATCGGCCCCAAGACTGCGGTTCGGGCCTTCTCCAAACCGATGGCAGAAATAGCGCGCTTCATCGATGAAGCCGATCACGCGAGCTTGCAGCGGTTGCCGGGTATCGGCGCCCAAAAAGCCAAGGACATCGTCGCCAAGTTGCAGGGCAAAGTTGCTCGCTTCGGGCTGATCCAAGGGCAGCGCGAGACGCAAGGGCAGACGGCGGCCCCCGATTTCGTAGCGGATGCTATCGCCGTGCTTTTGCAGCTGCAATATCGCCGCCCGGAGGCCGAACGAATGGTAAAGGAGGCGTTGGGGCGCGATGCCGCGCCGCAAAACGCGGAGGATTTGTTGACCGTGGTTTATCGTGATATGGCCCGGCGCCAAAGCCTGAGCGGAGACGCTGATTGACGGCCCGTAAAGCGACTATCGGCGCTGGGGGCGCCGGCATCCCAAGCGCCCAGCCGCCGCGGCGGACGATCGTCGGCGCGACCGAGACGGTAGAAGAAGAGATAATCGCCGTCACTTTGCGGCCGACGGGCTTCGATCACTATGTCGGCCAGCAGGCGGTAGTCGACAATCTAAAGATATCGATCGAAGCGGCAAAACGACGCGGTGAACCGCTCGAGCACGTGCTGTTGCACGGCCCTCCCGGCCTCGGCAAGACCACGCTGGCCAATATCATCGCCCGCGAGATGGGCGCGGCGTTTCGCGCCGTATCGGGTCCCACGCTGGAACGGCCGGGCGACCTGGTGGGCATTCTCACCAATCTCAAGCGTGGCGATCTTCTGTTCATCGACGAAGTGCATAGGCTTAGTCGCGTCATCGAGGAATTTCTCTATCCGGCGATGGAGGACTTCGCCATCGACTTTATGGTGGACAAAGGTGCGTACGCAAAGTCGATAAAGATCAGCCTGCAGCAGTTTACTTTGGTCGGTGCCACCACGCGGGCCGGCATGCTCACAGCACCCCTGCGCGAGCGCTTTGGCATCGCCCATCACTTCGAATATTACGACATCGATGATTTGTGCCGTATCGTAACTCATTCGGCGGCCGTTTTGGGAGTAGCGCTGGCTGCCGACGGCGCTCGCGAACTCGCCGGTCGAGCTCGCGGCACTCCGCGCATCGCCAATCGTCTGCTGCGGCGGGTGCGCGATTTCGCCGAGGTCAAGGCTCGCGGAGAGATAAACCGGGAGGTGGCCAATGCCGCGCTCGAACTCGAGCGCATAGATCTGCTCGGCCTGGATGCGCTGGACAGGTCGTTCCTCAAGGCCTTGATCGTGCAATATGGAGGCGGACCGGTCGGCATCGCCGCCCTGGCGGCCAGCTTGAATGAGGAGGAAACCACGTTAGCCGACGTCGTGGAGCCGTATCTCATCCAGATCGGCTTCGTGCAGCGCACCGCGGGCGGACGGCGTGCGACTGAAGCGGCGCGCAAGCATCTCGGCCTGCAATCAGAGGGGCAGCCGCGCCTGCTTTGATGGCTGCTGATTTGCGGCCGCGCATTGGACGGGCGGCAGCGGCCGGCGTCGCGTTGATCATCGGGTTGAGCGCTCAGGCGGCGGCCGCAACCGTGCGGGTCGCCGTACTCGAGCACCGCACTGGGGTAGTCTTCACCTGCGATGGGGGATTGGTGGTCCGTGCGGCGGGAGACGTGCCATTGACGCCGCTTGTGGGACCCCGGATGACGACGGTTGCTGAGGTTAGCGTACAAGCGGACGGTCTTAGCTTGGACGCCTCAGTGCCGGCCGGAGACCGGGTGGTCATCGCGCCCTTGGGCGCAGGGATTTTGAACATAGACGACCGGCCCTACCATGGTTGGGCTATCGCGCAGCGCGATACGACGGGAACGTTCAGCGTCGTCAACGCCGTCGACATCGAGCAGTACTTATACGGCGTCCTGGCAGCGGAGATGGATGCCGGTTGGCCGGCGGCAGCTTTGCAGTCGCAAGCCGTCGTCGCGCGGACGTACTCGCTGGCGCATGCGGGGCGCCACGAGGCCGAAGGCTTCGATCTTTACGCGGGCGAGCGCGACCAAGCCTATCGCGGCGCGGTCGGGGAGTCGCAAACGATCGTCGACGCGGTCGACTCCACTCGCGGACTCGTCTTGACATTCGAGAACCGGCCGATCCACGCGTATTATTCATCGTCAGACGGGGGCTACACGGCCGACGGCACCGCGCTTAACGACCCTCAGCCCTATCTTGCGGCCCAGCCGGACCCTTACACCGCGACTCTCCCCGACGTTCGTTGGAGCGCGAAGCTTTCGCTCGATGCCATCGCTGACGCCGTCAGAAAGAAAGGACTGGGCGAACTCGGCTCGATCCGCGGCGTGTCACTTGGCAGTCCGGATCAGTCTGGGCGGATCGCGACGCTCTCCATCCAGGGCACGAGCGGAACGGCCGAAGTCTCGGCGCAGCTCTTTCGCAAGCTCATGGGTACGCGCAAGATAAAGAGCACTCGGATAGACGGCGCGGTTGTCGACGGTCCGGCGGTCACGTTCACGGGAACCGGATTCGGTCATGGGGTCGGTTTGTCTCAGTGGGGCGCGCGGCAGATGGCGCAGACGGGATACAATGCCACGGATATACTACGGTTTTACTATCCTGGGACGGCTTTGAGCTCCATGTCGTCATTGCCGCCGCCGACGGCTGTAGCAACTCCACCCGCAAAGCGTTGACCCCATCAGACCCGCTGGCTACGGCCTCATACTCGTACTCTTTGCCGCAGGAGCTGATCGCCCAGCGCCCGACCGAGCGCCGGGACGAATCGCGGCTGCTCGTCTTGCCGCGCAACGGCGCGCTAAGTCATCACACTTTCGCGCAACTGCCGGATCTCTTACGGCCGGGCGATCTCTTAGTCGCCAACGATACCAAAGTCATTCGAGCCCGCTTCGCAGCCAAGCGGCGTGGTGGAGGCGCGGCCGAGATACTCTTGCTGCGGCCGCTGGCGCAAGACGGATGCTGGCAAGCGCTCGTGCGGCCCGGCGCACGCATTCGCGTGGGCGACCGCCTTTGGTTCGACGGCAACACCGGAGTTGAAATCGTCGACCGGGCGCAAGGTGGGCTGCGAGTCGTGCGTTTTGTCGGCATGGACGCTTGGGCGGCGATGAAGTGTTTCGGCCGTGTGCCTTTGCCGCCTTATATCCATGATTTTCCGCCCGACGGCGAGACCCGCTATCAGACCGTTTACGCAAGCCGGGACGGTTCGGCCGCGGCTCCGACCGCCGGCCTGCATTTCACCCAGCGGACCTTAGGCGACCTCGAGCGTAAAGGCATCGAGTGGACGACGATCACCTTGCACGTCGGAGTTGGCACTTTCCGCCCAGTCCAAGCGGCCGAGGTTTGCGGCCACGTCATGCATGCGGAGCGCTACGAGCTCAGCGCCGCCGCCGCCGAGGCGATCGCTCGCGCTCAAACTCGCGGCGGCCGGGTCGTAGCCGTCGGCACGACGACCTTGCGGGCCTTGGAAGACAGCGGAGGCCGACCAGCCGCTCGATCCACCGATCTGTTCATCCATCCTCCGCAGCGAGTAAAAATGATCGACGCTTTGATCACTAATTTCCACCTCCCGCGCTCGACCTTGTTGATGCTGGTGTGCGCACTTGCGGGGACGCAGCGGGTCTTGAATGCGTATGCTCAAGCGGTGAGCGCGGGATATAGGTTCTTTTCGTTCGGCGATGCAATGCTCGTTGAGAGATGGCCGTGAGCCGGTCGGCGCTGTTCTTCGTGAACAGGACGTCGCGCAAGGGCGCGAGGACCGCAGAACTCGCCTCTGCCCGCTTGCGCGGCTTGGGGTTTTCACTGGTCGAATGCCCGACGCGCGACCCTAAGTCACTGCGCGCGACTATCCGAGAGCGCCGAGCGCAGGTCGACCTGGCCATAATCGGGGGAGGCGATGGAACGCTCAACGGGGCGGTGGACGCACTCGTCGAGACGGACTTGGCATTGGGCATACTGCCCTTGGGAACGGCCAACGACTTGGCGCAAACCTTGCGCATCCCCAAGAACGTCGCAGACGCCTGCGACGTCATCGCCAACGGTACGCTTCGCCGCATCGATGTGGGTAGCGTCAACGGCAAGCACTTCCTCAACGAAGCAGGCCTCGGCATGAGCGCGAAGCTGGCGCGCCGCCTTACGAAAAAGGGTAAGGGGTTGTTCGGCACGGTGGCCGTCGGGTGGTCGGCGCTGCAGATAATGGTCCGGGCCCGCCCGTTTCACGCGCGCGTTCGCTGCGGCGATGCGACCACCGAGGTCAGGACCCTTCACATGATGGTCGCCAACGGTTCCAATTTCGGCGGCTGGATCGTCAATCGCGATGCGGCGATCGACGATCAAGTGCTGGATCTGTACAGCTTCGAGATAACCCATTGGCGCCAGGTATTGTCGGTGTTGCCCTCCATGCTGAAAGGCCGCTATCAAGATTGCCCGGGTGTGCGCCTGATGCACGGCAGCGAGTTCGAAATTCATACCAAGCGTCCGCATTCGGTCGATACCGACGGCGAGATCACGACGCAGTGCCCGGCGGTTTTCAGGATCCTGCCTAGAGCACTTTCAGTGTTCGTACCGAGCGCGTAGCGCGGTGCTCTTGCGGCCAGACCGGCTCGCGCGTCGCGTCCATGAGATCCCGCTCGAGGAGTTGCACGACGCTGGTGTGCGCGGTCTGATCATCGACTTGGACAACACCCTGGTCGGCTACCGGCAGCAGCATCCGACCGAAGAGGATGCTGCATGGGTCGCGGCGGCGCTCGGACGCGGCATACGCATCGTTATCGTTTCCAACAACGTCCAGGGCTGGGTCAGCGAGATAGCCGACGGGCTCAAGATATCTTTTCTCCACAAAGCTCAAAAGCCGCTGCCCCGCGCCTTCGGTAAAGCCATGAAGCTGCTGGGGACGAGCCGCGAGCAGACTATGGTCGTCGGCGACCAGTTGTTCACCGATGTCCTGGGAGCTAAGCTGTGCGGCCTCAAGGTCATCCTCACGGAGCCGTTCGGACCGCGCGAACACATAGCCATGCGCTTTTTGCGGTTTTTCGAGCGGCTGCTGCTGCGCGGGCGGCGGGTCTAAAGGCTAGTCGGCGAGGCAAAGAATATTGCACCTGCTACCTGCTTCGTAGTATGATGGTGTCATGGATTTTCGCGTCACAGTCGACGAGTCGCCCAGCGCAGCGATCGTCCGGGTCAGCGGAGAAATAGATGCCTATAACACGCCGGCGTTCGGTCGATCGGTCAAGGCCTCACTCGAGCGCGGGCAAGCGCATCTCGTTCTCGATTTCGAGCGTGTGGACTATATCGATTCGTGCGGATTGGGAGTTCTCATTGCGGTGCTGAAGGCGCTGAGCGCTCGGCGCGGCAGCGTTCATGTCGTGCTGGCGCAAGAGCACCTGAAGCGGCTCTTGTCGATCACCGGTTTGGGCCGCGTCCTATCCGTGCACGACAGCCTCGACGCAGCGCTGGCGGCCGTCAGGCAGACTGCCCCCGGTTCGAAGCGGCACCCATTTTCGCTGGCCGCTGCGGATCGAATTGCGCCCTGGAGCGCCGGCTAGTCGTTGCTTTGAGCGCGCCCTTCCTTGCGCGGGGCGACGGACAAAGTCGAAAAGTGAGAGTACCAGACCAAGCCTGGCCGACCGGCGGCGCGGCGGCGCACATACTTGCGACGCGCGTAGTCTACCTCAACTTTGTTTGCCCCCCACGCGCGGCTATGGCCTGCGGCGAGCTCAGCCGCCGCCACTAGTTGCGCATCGGTCGGCACGGCGCGTCCGTCGCGGAGCTTGAGCACGACGTGAGCGCCTGGAATACCGCGCGCGTGAAACCAGTAGTCGTCGGGCTTGGCGACCCTAAATGTTAGACGATCGTTGTCGATAGGCGAGCGACCGACGTAAATGGCGGCACCGTCGACCTCGAGCGCACGGTTTGTGGGTGCCTGCGCCTTGGTCGAGGGCGCCGCGTTAGGACGCAGCGGCAATCTCATCGCCTGAAGAACTTCGGCCAGCGCTTGGCGCGCCTGTGACGACGACATCTCGGGGAGGCGCTCTAGTTCCCACGACAGCTGTTCCCAGTAAGCCTTGTTTTCGCGCAGCGCCTGTAACCGCGCAGCTATCTGCGGTAGACCGCTGCGCGCTTTTTTGAAGCGCCAAAAGTATGATCGGGCGTTTTCCTTTGGATCCAGCGCCGGGTCTAGGGCGACGTTGCGTCCGTCAAATGACACGAACGAGTCGCTTCCCGGCGTTATTGAGTTTAAGTTTGCGTAGATGGCATCGCCGGCTCGGCGCAAGTCATCGGCCTGCGAAGCCGCGGATTCCTTTTGACGCAGCGACTCGAGCTCGGAACGGCAGCGGTCCAACTGAACGCGAAGTCGTTCCCGGGCGGCTTTGACTGCCGGTGCGTTGATCGGATCGCTTGCAGCGGCCATTTCCGCCGCGCACAGCCCGTTGACGTCCGGCAAGAGCGTCGGTTTAGCGTGAGGCCACGTCAAGGAGATGCAATGACAGACGTTTTGGTCCTCGGTGCGATAGACATAGATTGGGCTGGACAGGTCAGAGGCAGCCGCGGCCACGCGCGGGCGAAGGTCCGCCCAGGCCTGCAGCAACCGGGTGGCGAGCGAGTCGCCGCCGAGCTTGGGGGCGCGGTGCAAGCACTCGCGCGCCAAAACGGGCGTGCACGCGGAGTCGAAGTCGCTCAGCAAACGGCTAACGGTCCGCGTTTCCGAAGGCTCGACCGCGTTGATGAGATCGGCGATCTGATCCGGCTTGAACCGTTGCCTGGCAACGGGCAGCGACACGTAGGCCTCGCCGGCTACGACGCTGCGCGTGCCGGCTCCGCCATGGATCTGCTTTGCCGCTGCCAGCACCGTCCATTCTCCGGTGCCGGATGGCGCCAACACCAAGGCGTTCGCTCTGCGCGGCTGCAGTTCGAGGACGATCCGGTGTCGGGAAGGCACGCCGAAAGCTGACCGAGAACGCAGGTCGAGCGCAACGATGCGATCGTTCGCCACGTTGAGGACCGCGTCAATCGTGCAATTGCGCAGCAGGAGCGCGACGCCGGCCGTCCACCCCGCCTCTGCTTCGTCGCCGCCGCTGCGCGCGGATTCTGTCACCGCCAGCAGCGGGCTTTCGGGGGCCAGCCACGCGCGCAAGGTTTGGGTCGTGCCCCGCCGATAACAGACAAGGGTGACGTCGAGCCCGCGCCCTCGGAACGCTTGGACCCGGGCCCCGGCCAGCCGGTGGTCAAGCTCGCGAGCGAGCCGACCTACCATCCAGCTATCGAGGATCAAAGCAAACCTCGCGAAGCAGCCGACGAAAGGTCCGTCCATCTTCACGCCGTTGCCGCGCAAGCCTGTTCTGCTGGTGATCTCGGGGCCCTCGGGGGCCGGCAAGGACAGCCTCGTGGACGAACTGCGGCGGCTCGAGCCAAGTCTGGCATATTCGGTATCGGTTACCACTAGGTCCCCGCGGCCGGGCGAAGTGGACGGCGTCCATTATCGTTTTGTCGCTCACGAGGAGTTTCATGCGCTTGCGGCGGCCGGTGACTTCATAGAGACCCGCGAATACGCCGGCAACTCTTACGGCACGCCCAAGAAGTTCGTCGACGACAATCTGCGCTCCGGTCGGGATATCGTGATGAAGCCGGAAGTCAACGGTGCAGCGGCCATGAAGCGCGCGTATCCTGAAACGGTGATGGCTTTTCTGCAGCCGCCTTCCACCGATGTGCTGGCCGAGCGTCTGGAGAGACGAAGCACCGAGAGCGCCACGGCGATCGCCGCGCGCTTGGAGATAGCCGATCGCGAGACAAGGGCGCTGGCAGCCTTCGACTACCTTGTGATCAACGACGTTTTCAGCGTCGCTTTAAGCCAGCTTCACGCGATCCTGGTCGCCGAGCGCATCAAGGTGACGCGCCTGCTTTGAGGCCTAGCCGCAAGCACAACTGCCGAAAGGAAACTCCCAGATGTGTGGGATCGTAGGTTACATAGGACCTCGCGACGTCGTCGGTGTGCTGATGTCGGGTCTGCGGCGCCTGGAGTATCGCGGTTACGACTCGGCGGGCGTGGCCGTGATCGACGGCTCTTCGATGCTGGGAACCAAGCGCGTCGGCAAGCTGAGCAATCTCGAAGAGGCACTGCGCCAAAGCCCGTTGCACGGCACGGCCGGAATCGGCCACACGCGCTGGGCGACGCATGGCCGGCCGTCGGACAGCAACGCTCATCCGCACTTGGACTGCTCGGGCCGCATCGCCGTCATTCATAACGGCATCATCGAGAACTACGCGCCGCTGCGCGCTCAGCTGATCGCGGCCGGTCACCGCTTCAAAAGCGATACCGACACCGAGGTCATAGCCCACCTCATGGAGGATTTCTACGACGGCGATTTGGTCGGGGCCGTGCGCAGGACGCTTGCGACGGTGACCGGCGCCTACGCTTTGGGCGTGCTGTCGGCGGACGCGCCTGACCGGCTGATATTCGCGCGCAACGGCGCCTCGCCGCTCGTCATCGGCTTGGGGAACGGCGAGACGTTCATCGCTTCGGACATACCGGCCATCTTGGAGTACACGCGCCGCGAACTCATCATTCAAGAGGGCGAGATCGTCGTCGTCACACGCGAAGGCGCCTCGATTTCCACCTTCAGCGGCGAACACGTCGACCGTGAGATCACGCATATCGCTTGGGACGTGCGCGCGGCTGAAAAAAGCGGTTTCAAGCACTTCATGCTCAAGGAGATTTACGAACAGCCGAAGGCGCTCAAAGAGACACTGGCCGGCCGCTTGCGCGACGACGATTTCGTGGACTTGGCCGATATCGGAATAAGCGACGAAAGACTGCTGCGGATCCGTAAGGTGACGATGTTCGCATGCGGCACGGCGTTTTACGCGGCTGCTTACGGTATGTACCTGATCCGTCAACTAGCCAGGCTCCCCGTGGAGCTGGAATTAGCCTCGGAATTTCGCTACGCCGATCCAGTGCTAGAGCCTGACAGTTTGGCGATCGCCGTCTCACAAAGCGGTGAGACGGCCGACACCCTCGAGGCAGTGCGCATCGCCAAGGCGGGAGGCGCTACCATGTTGGGCGTTTGCAACATAGTGGGCTCGGCGCTCTCCAGAGTGGCGGACGGCACGCTGTATACGCGCGCAGGCCCGGAGATCGGCGTGGCGGCCACCAAGTCCTTCGTCGCCCAATGCGCCGCCATGGCGCTGTTCGCCCTCCATCTGGCGCGCGTGCGCAAGACCGTCGACGAGAAGATGCTGCGCGAGATCGGGGCGGCGGCCCGCGAGCTTCCGGCGCTCGTCGACCAAGCCCTAAATGTCAGCGATGAAGTCATCCCAGTCGCTCGGCGCTATACCAAGACGCAGACGGTGTTGTTCCTCGGGCGCAACGTCAATTATCCCATCGCATTGGAGGGGGCTCTCAAGCTCAAGGAGATATCGTATATCCACGCTGAGGGTTACGCCGCCGGTGAAATGAAGCATGGGCCAATCGCGCTGCTGGATGACAACACACCGTGCGTCGTGATCGCCACGCGCGGACCGGTTCAAGACAAGGTGCTAAGCAATATGTCGGAAGCCAAAGCGCGGGACAGCACGGTGATCGCCGTCGCCAACCCGCATGATGCGGCAGTCCTGGAAATGGCCGACGTGATCTTCGAGGTACCGGCCACTCACCACCTGATCGCACCGATCGTCAACGTCGTGCCGCTCCAGCTGTTGGCCTATCACATCGCCGACCGCAAGGGCTGTGACGTCGATCAGCCGCGCAACCTCGCCAAAACGGTGACCGTAGAATAGCGGCGCACACCGCCCGGGTCGACGGGCGCCGGGACGACGAACTTCGATCGATCGCTATCCACACCGGCTATCTCAAGTTCGCCGAAGGGTCGGCGTTGATCGAAGCGGGCGATACCAAGGTGCTGTGCGCCGCGTCTATCGAGGATAAAGTGCCGCCCTTTCTCAAGGGCCAAGGCGTGGGCTGGCTGACGGCCGAGTACGCGTTGCTGCCGCGCTCGACGGCCGAGCGCACCGTCCGGGAATCGTCGCGCGGCAAAGTCGGGGGTCGGACGCACGAGATCCAGCGCCTGATCGGCCGCAGCCTGCGTTCGGTGGTCGATATGCGTGCCCTGGGCGAGCGGACCATCTTGATCGACTGCGACGTGGTCCAAGCTGACGCCGGCACCCGGACCGCGTCTATCAGCGGCGCCTTCGTCGCCCTGTGTCTGGCGCTGTGCACGTTGCGAGATCAAGGCAAGCTTAAGAACTGGCCGGTCGTCGACTGGCTGTCCGCGGTTTCGGTCGGCCTCGTCGAAGGCCGGGCCATGCTGGATCTCAGTTATGAAGAAGACTCGCGCGCTCAGGTCGACATGAACGTCGCCTTGACCGCACAAGGGCGGTACGTCGAGGTGCAGGCGACGGCGGAAGGCCGGCCGTTCTCACGCCCGCAACTCGACCAATTATTGGCGCTTGCAGCCCACGGGGGCGCCATGATCGTCGCCAGGCAGCAAGAGGCGCTCGCCGGTCGGCGGCTGCCGGCGTTCGGTCACCCGGTTTGAACGACGCGCGCGCATTCTTGGACTCCCTTGACCGCTTTCACATTACCGACCGATCGCTGCTGCGAGCACGGGCAGCCGCCCATGCCGGCGACCAGCTCGCGATCGCACAGCTTTGCCGCCAAGCTCGTCGTTACTTCGCTTCCATGCACGAGGAGGCTGGTCGGCAATTGGCCGACATCGACCGCAAGCTCGACGACCTGTATCAACGCCAGTACAATCTGCAAGCCGAGCGGGGCGTGGTTCAGCGGCGCCAGCGAGGCTCCCAAGAGGTGTTGGACGCCATTTCAAAGATGGAATCTCAGCGGGTGGACTCCTGAGCGCCGCCAGCCTGAGAGGGGCCGCGCTGTCAGCGATTCCGGAGCGTTTTTTCGGTTACGCGGGCGGTCTGCTCGCGCTGGCGTTGGACGCCTTGCGGCTGATCGTGACCTTGCAAGTCAAACCGAGCGAAGTGCTGCGCCAGACTTATTTTCTTGGAGTGCAGTCGTGGCCGATCATCACGTTGACGTCTGCCTTCACGGGGATGGTCATTTCTTTGGAGGCGGCGGCGCAAGCCGTCGCATACGGCTTCTCGCAGCTCATCGGCGGAAGCGTCGCCTTCGGCACGCTGCGCGAACTTGGACCGATGCTCACCGGCATCGTCTTCGCCGGCCGCGCCGGAGCCGCGATCACCGCGTCGATCGGGTCGATGGTCGTGACCGAACAGGTCGAAGCGCTTTCCTCGATGGGCGTAAGCCCGACCAAAGTGCTCGTGGTGCCCCGCCTCTTGGCCTGCGTCGCAGCGGTGCCGATGCTGACGGTTTTCGCAGACGTCGTCGGCGTGTACGGCGGCTATATAGTGGCGGCGCTTCACGCGCACGTCTCCTCGTATGTCTATTGGCACTCCGTCCAGTCGCTGGCGGGTATGAACGACTTTTTGGCGGGTCTGATCAAGGCCGCCGTTTTCGGCGCGGTTGTCGCGCTCGTGGGATGCTATGAGGGACTGCGCGCCCGCGGAGGAGCCGAAGGCGTCGGCGCCGTGACCACCCAAGCGGTCGTCACTTCGATAATCTTGATCTTCGCGCTCAATTTCACGCTGTCATTCGTGATGTTCCGGTGAGAGAGACCATCTTGCGCAGGGCGGAGGACGCGGAGCCGTCAGCTCCGCCTCAAGACGTCGGTATCCGCCTCGAGGACGTCGAGTTGCGATTCGGGCCGAAGATCGTCCTTTCCGGCTGCTCGCTCGATTGCAAGCGCGCCAAGATCACGTGCGTCATCGGCATGTCGGGCGCGGGGAAGTCGACCGTTCTGCGCGTCATAAATGGGTTGCGCCGGCCTTATCGGGGACTCGTTTACGTCGGCGAGCAGGAGATCTCACGTTTGAGCGAACGCGAGCTGATCGAGGTCCGCAAGAAAATGGGCTTTGCGTTTCAGTACTCGGCGCTGTTCGATTCCATGACCGTGGCGGACAACGTGGCTTTCCCGCTGCACGAGCACACGACGCTGTCGGCCCGCCAGATCGCTGACCGCGTCAGCGAGGTCTTGAGTTCGCTCGGCCTGGAAGATGTCGGGGACCGCCTCCCTTCGGAGCTTTCCGGCGGCATGAAGAAGCGGGTCGGATTCGCGCGCGCCATCGTCAACGATCCAGAAATTCTTTTGTTCGACGAGCCCACGAGCGGCCTGGATCCTATCATCGCCAACGTGATTACCGATACGATAAAGGAGATCCATGCCAAGCTTCACGCGACCTGCGTGGTCGTCTCGCATGACCTCAACTACGTGTACTCGATGGCAGACTCGATAGCGATGCTGTTCGAGGGCACTATCATCGAGAGTGGTCCGGCGGAAAAGATACGTCGCTCGCCTAACCCGCTCGTGCAGCAGTTCTTGCAGGGCAGCACTCTCGGCCCGATTCCCATCTGAGGATGAGACCGGGCCACATGAAAGGCAAGGGTCGGCATGTCCCAGCAAGCTAAGGTAGGCCTGTTCGCTCTGCTGACGGTCATCGGCATCTTCGTCGCTTACTACGTCTTGTCGAATTACCGATTGAGTCATGGGGGCTACACGATCGCCGTGCATTTCCGCGATGTGGGCGGCCTCCAGCCGGGCAGCTCCGTTCAGCTCAGCGGGGTAATCGTCGGCACGGTTTCCGAGGTCAAGCTGTTGCCCGATCAGACCGTCGACGTCATCTGCACCATTCAGCCCGGCGCCACGATTTATCGCGGATCGAGCTTTCTGGTCACGACGACGCTGACGGGGCAGGCGACGCTCGTCGTCACGCCGCCCCGCCCGCTGGGCAACGCAGTCGCGCTGACGCGCGGCATCCTGCCGGAAGAGCAACAGCCGCAGGGCACGCTGCCGCCCAGCATAACCGACCTGGCGACCCAGGGCCAAAGCCAGCTAAAGGAGCTTTCCAAAACGGTGGCCGTCGTCAATGCTGAGCTGCCGCGACTGGCGAGCAAGTTCAACGACATCGCCCTGCACACCGACACGTTGATCGGTCACTCGGATGCTGCACTGCAGTCCCTAGCCTCGCAATTCAACACGACCATCGCGCAGGTCGACTCAGCGCTCGCCCTGACTCAAGGCGTCATCACCGTCAACGGCCGCAACGTTTCACAGCTGACCGGCAACGTGAACAGCTTGGTGAGCGCCAACGGCGACAAGGTCAGCCGTTTGGTCGATACGCTTTCGGTCACCGCCGCGAACCTCAATCGCACGATCGGCGGATTGAGCACGATTGCCCAAGATCCAACCCTCAAGACCAACGTGTTGCAAACAACGACCAACGTCAAAGACGCAAGCGAGAAGCTGAAGAAGATCGCCGGCGACATCCAATCGCTGACCGGCGATCCGCAAGTGCAGATGCAGCTGCGGGGGGCCGTCTTCGACTTGAGCTCGGTGATCGCCAAGGCCAACGACATCTTGGGCGCGTACTCGACGGCCCAAGCGCACGGGCCGCCGGTAGGCACAAGCTCGGGGCCGGCGACGCCCTCTTCGGTTGCGTCCCCTTCCGGCGCTTCTACGGCGGTCTCGGCGCACGCCGGCTTGCGCTTGCCGAGCCTAGGTAAGTTCAGCCGCTCCAACCTCGCGCAGGCCCAAGTCCGGGAGACCTACGGCGGGCAAGGCGGGGGGCCGCAGAGCGATCTTAACATTTTGGTCTTGCCGCGCCTAGGCACGCACCTCAGTGTGGGCGCGAACGATCTCGGCTACCACACGACGTACAACGCGCTGGTCGACAGCGTGCGTTCGCCGCGCTTACAGGTCGGCGGCGGCGTTCTGTACTCTACCCTTGGAGCCCAACTGCTCTACCGTTTTCACGGACCCGCGGGCGCGGACGTCCGCCTTTACGACCCCAAGCACCCCAAACTGGATCTGTATGGAGACGTGCGCCTGAACGATCGTCTGCAGCTGTTCTACGGCGAGCGCGGCTTTTTCAACCCCGCGCTCAAGGCTTCGGCCTTCGGCCTGCAAGTCACTTACTAGGCGTAAGGGCTCGCCGGTGATACCTTATCGCGACGAAAACCGTGTCAGCCGGTTTCCCTTGATGACATACTTTCTGATCGGCGTCAATGCCATCGTGTTCGTGCACGAACTGGCACTGGGCGCTCAGACGCCTCCAGCGCTCAACCATTTCTTGGATGCACTGGGCCTGGTGCCTTACCACATAAGCCATCACGTCCAGCCGCCGCCGCCCGCGCCCAATCCCGAGTTCCTGACGCTCGTCACCGCGCTGTTCCTGCATGCGGGCTTTTTGCACGTCGCGGGCAACATGCTTTACCTTTTTATCTTCGGACCCGACGTCGAGTATCTGACGGGGCCGTTTCGCTTTTTGGTCTTTTACATAGCTTGCGGCCTTGCGGCAGGCTCTACTCAGGTGCTCGCGTATCCGGATTCACACGTGGTGGCGATCGGGGCCTCGGGGGCCATCGCCGGCGTGCTGGGCGCGTTCATCCTTTTCTTCGGCGGAAATCGCATCGACACGGTGCTGCCGATCGGCTGCTTTCCGCTGTTCTTACAGCTGCCCGCGCTCGTCGTCATCGGGGTATGGATAGTGTTGCAAGTGACGCTTATCCGCACCGAGACCGGTTCGACGGGCGGCGTAGGTTATCTCGAGCACGTCTCGGGCTTCGTCGCCGGGATGCTGCTGATATTCTTGCTCAAGACCAAAGCGGCGCCGCGCGCTTGGGTCGCATGACCTAAAAGCCGCGCATGCCCCTATGGATGCGAGATAGCGCGCGCCAGCGCGAATGCCGCCGCGGCGACAACGCCGCCGATCACAGTAGTCTGAACTGCGCTACGCGCTGGATTGACGCCGGTGAACCTGCCCTTTATGAACCCGAAAATGAACAGCGCCAGCGCGGTGATTACGATGGACAGCGTAAGGGCGCGCCGGATCTGCCCTTCGATGAAATAGGACGCAAGCGGTATGAGGCCGCCGGCGATGTACGAGAGGCCTATCGTGCACGCGCTTTTGATAGCCTCCTTTGGGTTGGGTCTTTCGAGTCCTAATTCGAACCGCATCATGAAATCGACCCAGGCAGTCGGCCTCTTTTCAAACGCGCGCAGAATGGGAGCGGTTTCTTCACTCGTCAAGCCGTAGCCGCGGAAGATCTGCGCGACTTCGTCTTTTTCGACGTCGGGCTTGTCTCGGACTTCGAGCTCTTCGCGCTGGCGTTCATTGTTGTAATGCTCTTGGTCGCCCTGGCCGGCTAGATAGCCGCCCAATCCCATCGCGATCGATCCGGCTGCGACTTCGGCCAGTCCGGCGGTTATGACGATGCCGGTAGACGCCACCGCACCCGACAAGCCGGCGGCCAACGCGAAAGGCACCGTCAGGCCGTCCGACATGCCGATGACGACATCGCGGACTCTTTGCGATCCGGTGAAATGGCGCTCGATGTGCGGCGTTCGAGGCATGGCTGCGCTAAACTGGGCCAGTCGCCGAGCCGCCGGCTGCTCTGCACCGGCGCGACGGCGGTCGCCTAACGATAGCTCACCGGGTCCAAAATGCGGTTGATTTCCGCTATCGTGTCGGCGTCTAACGAGATGTCGGCGGCGGCGGCGTTGTCGTCGACCTGGCGCATCTGCGTCGCGCCCGCGATCACGGCGGAGATCAGGCGTTCGCGCAAACACCACGCGAGCGCGAGCTGAGACATGGTGCAGCCCTGGCGCTGTGCTATGGGCTTGAGGCGCCCGACGGCATCGAGGATGTCCTGACGTAAGAACGGCTGCATCATGTCGGCGGCTCGGCCGACGGCGCGGCTGCCCGCCGGCAGCTGATCGACTGCCGCGTACTTGCCGCTGAGCACGCCCATGGCCAACGGTGACCACACCAGGCTGCCGAGGCCTAACGCGGCGCAGGTAGGCAAGATCCGCGCCTCGATGTTGCGCCACAGCGCGCTGTATTCAGGCTGATTGCTGATCGGCTCGGCCCAGTTCAAGGCGCGGCAGAGGCTGACCGCGTGCGCGATCTGATCGGCGGACCACTCGGAGACGCCCCAATAGAGGACCTTCCCCTGACGCACGAGATCGTTCATGATAGCGCACGTCTCTTCCAGCGGCGTCTCTTCGTCGTACCGGTGGCATTGGTAGATATCGATGTAGTCGACCTTGAGCCGGCGTAGCGAGTGGTGGCATTGCTCGAAGACGTGCTTGCGCGACAGACCGCGATCGTTGGGGCCATCGCCCATCGGAAAATACACTTTGGTCGCGAGCACGTAAGAGTCGCGCGGATAGCCGGCTAAAGCTGCCGCCACTACCTCCTCGGCTCGGCCCCGCGCGTAAGCGTTGGCCGTGTCGAAAAACGTCACGCCATGTTCGTAAGCGCGATGAATGCACGCCTTGGCTGTATCTTCGTCCACCGAGCCGCCGTACGTAAGCCATGATCCGAGCCCGACGGCCGAAACTTTGATGCCCCAGCGGCCGACGTTGCGGTAATGCATGGCGGCCACGCTTCGCGGACGTTTGCGCCTAACCTTGAATGCTTGCGCGCCTTACGTCCACTGCTTGAAGAAGAAGTAAGTAGCCATGACGGCGCCGACCACGATCACGAAACGGCGCACCCCCGCCGGCGCCAGCTTGCGTGCGAAGAAGGCTCCGAAATAGCCGCCGGTCATCGCACCGACCGCCATGACGAGCGCGTACGGCCACACTATGTCGTGAGCCAGCACGAATGCCGCCGTAGCCACCCCGTTGATGACGGCGGATAGCAAAGCTTTGAGGGCGTTCATGGCATGGATGTTTTGCATTCCTAAGATGCCCAGGGCTGCGAGCATCAAGATGCCGATGCCTCCGCCGAAGTAACCGCCGTACGCCGATATGAGCAGTTGCAAGCCGCATACGAGCGCAATGCTGCCGGGGTGGTTGCCCGATCGCAGACGCGTGGCCCGCAACGACCCGACGATGCGATCGCTGAAAGCGAAGAGCAAAGTCGCGATCGCCAGCAAGTACGGAATCAGACGCCGGAATGCCGCCTCCGGCGTGTGCAGCAGGAAAATAGCGCCGATGAGACCGCCCGCTAAGCTGACCACGCCCAGCCATAGCAGCGTGGTCGCGGGGACGGACAGATCCCGTCGGTAAGCCCCGATGCTTGCCACTATGCCGGGCCACAGCGCCGCGGTGTTGGTCGTGTTGGCGCCTATTGCCGGCACGCCGACGAATAGCAATGCGGGAAAACTGATGAAGCTGCCGCCGCCGGCCACTGAATTCAGCGCCCCTGCTAGCAGCGCCGCGAAGAATAGGATGAGCGCGTGAATCAATCGGCTGGTTCGCTGCGGTCCCGCGGGTGATGCTGTTCGTAACTGCGGCGCACGTGCTCGAGCGTCATCTCGGCGTATATCTGAGTTGTCTGGATGCTCTCATGACCCAAAAACTCTTTGATGGTCATAAGGTCGACGCCGCTCTTGTGCAAGTGCGTCGCCACGGAATGCCGCATGGTGTGCGGAGTGATCTTGCCTTCCAGCCCGCTGAGGGCTACGCAGGCCGCGAACACGCGTCCGACTTGTTGATAGCTCAGACGACGATGCTGCGCGCTTACGAAAAGAGCGCCGTCCTTGCAGGCAGGGCGCACCCCAAGATAGCCCTGCAGCGCGGCAGCCGTCGCGCGGTTGAAAAAGACCGTGCGCTGTTTGTTCCCCTTGCCGATGACCCGGATCGTACGCTCCTCGAAGTTGACGTCGCTTGAGTTTATGCCGACCAGCTCAGCACGCCGCATTCCGCTGGCGTAGAGCAGCTCTAAGATGGCGACATCGCGCCGCCAGCGCAGCTCGGGCTGACCCGCCGG
The DNA here is from genome assembly GCA_030853635.1 of Vulcanimicrobiota bacterium. Taxonomy (GTDB): domain Bacteria; phylum Vulcanimicrobiota; class Vulcanimicrobiia; order Eremiobacterales; family Eremiobacteraceae; genus Mawsoniella. The sequence continues at coordinate 22,857 of JALYUR010000007.1, forward strand.
CGGCCTGGTGCCGATCAGCTTCAAAACGTCTTTGACCGGCAACGCCTTGGGCAAGCGCTTAGGAAGCTTGATATTCGGTATTTCTACGGCGGGATTATCCGGCCGAAGGCCCTCACGCTTGACGAAGGCGAAAAAACGCCGCAACACCGCGAGCTTGCGTCGAATCGCCGCAGCACCATAGCCGCGGCCTCCCAAGTGCATGACGAAGGTTCGAACGGACGAAGGCGTCGCATTCACGAAGGCGTCCCCGAACGGGCCGCGATCCGGAGCAGCTCCCCGTTCGCCGCCGCCGTTGAGATACGCACCGAAAATCTCGACGTCCCGAGCGTACTCGCGTACCGTGCGCGGCCCGCGTTTGAGTTCCATCCCGAGGTAAGCAAAGAATGCAGCCACCCACGGGTCGTTCGGAGTCGAATCATGGCAGCGCCCGTCTGGTTTGCCGCTATCCGGGTTGATCAACCGTCCTCGCACGAATGGCGCAAATGTTTGTTTGTGCTATTCGGCTGAAGGGCACGAAAGCCTTTACTGCAAGGCCTGGCTTGATGCGCTGTCACTTTCCTACTCGCTGCGTTCCTGTCCGACGCGGCACCGGCCGCACGGATGCGCCATGAACCGGTGCCCGACGCGCTGGACGCCGCGCACTCTGAGCCGCAATCTGCCGGCTTCAATCTGCATGGTGCTGGCGACCGTGGACCGGGACGGCGCGCCCTCTACGGCCTTCGTAGCTTGGGTCGTAGCTCGCGCCGACGGAGCCATCGCGCTCGCGCTCGACCGGCGCAGTTCGGCTTACCGCAATCTCGCTTCGGGCAGCCGCATGGTGGCCTGCGAGCTCCTCGGCGACGACATCGTGCTGTCCCTGCGCGGTCGCGCGCGAATCGAACGCGAGCGCATGCGCAGCGCCCCCTTCCCCTGCGCGTTGGCGACGATCGCGATCGAGCAGATACGCGACCATGCGGTCGGCGGCGTCGATTTTCGAGCGCCGCACTACGCCTACGCCCCAGGCAAGCAGCACCGAATGGCAATCGAACGCGCGGTGCGGTCCGAGCTATTAGGCGGTTGAGGCACCTCGCCGCGAGCTGATGACGCCTGAGTTCATACCCGTGCGCGTCAGGCCGCCGGCAAAACGTGCATGCTCGACCTTCATGCAGCGGTCAACGACCACCGCCAAGCCGGCTTCGTCGGCGATCCGGATGGCTTCGGAGTCGACGACGCCGTACTGAAACCAGATCGCGCCCGACTTGACGGCGACTGCGGCGCGCGCTACTTCGGCCGCCTCCGACGGCTTGCGGAACACGTCGACGATATCGGGCGGCCCCAGCGCCGCGGCACAGGCGCTTAGCGTCGGGTAACATGTGATACCGTCGATCTGCGCGTATGCCGGATTGACCGGACTGACGCGGTATCCGTGGGTCGTCAAGTACCTGAACACGAAGTAGCTAGGCCGCAGCGAGTTGGCGCTGGCTCCCACTAGGGCGACCGTCCGAGCTTGGCCGAGCAACATGCGCAGTTGCGACGCAGCAGTTAGAATCACACCGGCGCTCCGGCTGAAACCGATGCCGCTGTGGCGGCCTCCAACCCGCAATCTAAATCCCACAGCAAATCCTCGACGTCCTCAAGCCCTACGGAAAGCCGCACCATCTCGTCGCCGACGCCCGCGGCTTCCAGCTCCGCTTGGGTCAGCTGACTGTGGGTGGTAGACGCCGGATGGATCACGAGACTCTTGACGTCGCCTACATTTGCGACGTGACTCCACAGCTCGAGCGCTTCGATAAAAGCGACGGCACCGACCCGGCCCCCACGCAGCCCAAAGGTCAAGATCGAACCGGCGCCGTCAGGCAAGAGCCGTTGCGCTTGCGGGAAATCGGGGTCCTCCGGCAAGCCGGCGTAACGCACCCAAGCCACGGCTTCGTGCCTTCTGAGATGCTCGGCCACGCAGCGCGCGCTGCGCGTCTGGGCTTCTACTCTCACGGCTAGCGTCTCTAGCCCTTGGATGAGCAGCCATGCATCCATCGGCGATAAGCAGCAGCCGATGTCACGCAGCACTTCCACGCGACAGCGCATGAGGAATGCATATTCGCCGAAGGTCTCGCGGAAGTTCATACCATGATAGCTCGGACTGGGTTGGCTCACGAGCGGGTGGGCGGTGCTCCAATCGAAGCGTCCGCTGTCTACCAAGACGCCCGCCATAACCGTTCCATGCCCACCGATGAACTTGGTGGCGGAGTGCAGCACGATGTCGGCTCCATGTTCGATAGGTCGGCACAAATAGGGTGAGGCGAACGTGTTGTCTACGATCAGCGGTAACCCAGCCGCGTGCGCGATATCCGCAAGGCTTGGGATGTCAGCAATTACACCCTGCGGATTGCCGATCGTCTCGGCGTAGAGCGCCTTGGTCCGCGAGGTTACGGCGGTGGCCATTGCGGCCGGATCGCCTTGCGGCACGAAGCTAACATCGATTCCCAAGCGCCGCAGCGTGACCGAAAACTGAGTGATGGTACCGCCGTATAGGTTCGCCGATGCGACGAGATGATCGCCGGCCTGCGCCAGCGCCAATACCGCGACCATCTGCGCCGCCTGACCGGACGACGTGGCGACCGCGCCCAGGCCGCCCTCGAGACTTGCTAGCTTCTCCTCGAATGCGGCGACCGTAGGATTGCTTAACCGCGTGTAGATCGTGCCGTAGGAGCGCAGCGAGAACAGCTCGGCCGCATGTTCGGTCGAGTCGAAGACGAAGGCGGAGCTCAGATAGATGGGTTGGGCGCGCGCGCCGGTGGCTGAGTCAGGCGACGTCCCCGCATGCAGCGCACGGGTGCGAAAACCAAAGCGGCGGTCTGCCGGCATCGAATCTCCCCGCGCTCGCGTGGTGGAGCGACTTTTCTTTTAGACGGTCACGCGCATGACCTCGCGCAGCGTCGTTTCCCCGGCCAACAGCCTGCGTACGGCGTCGGCGCGTAGATCGACGAAGCCTTGACGCGCCACGTAATCGAGCAGTTGCGATGAGCCGGCGCCGCCCGCGATGAGCCGGCGCAGCTGCTCATCGACGACGATGACCTCGTGAACGCCGAGCCGGCCGAAGTAGCCGGTTTCGTGACAATGGCTGCACCCGGTGCCGCGACGCAGAGACCGCGGAGGGCTGCCCCCCATAAGCTCCCGCACGACGATGGTCTCCTCAGCGGAAAGCCGGTATTCCACCCCACAGCGCTGGCAGATGCGCCGCACCAGCCTTTGAGCTACGATGCCGCTAAGCGAGGAGGCGATCAGCGCAGCTTCGACGCCGATGTCGACCAGCCGCGCGATCGCTTGGACCGCCGAGTTGGTGTGAAGCGTCGACAGCAGGAGATGGCCCGTCAGCGCCGCCCGTACGGCCAGATCGGCGGTTTCACGGTCCCGGATCTCGCCCACATAGATGACATCCGGGTCTTGGCGCAACAGCGACCTCAACACGGACGCAAATGTCAGCCCGCGCTTGACGTTGACCTCTACCTGGTTGACTCCGGCTACTCTGTATTCCACGGGTTCTTCGATCGTCGTGATGTTCGAACATCCGTCGTTAATCTCTTGAAGGCAGGCGAAGAGCGTCGTAGATTTTCCGCTGCCGGTCGGTCCGCACGACAACACCATGCCGAACGGCCGCCGGGCCAGCGGAGCGAATAGTTCGTAGTTAGCGTCGCTGAAACCGATCGCCCTGAGCGTCTTGAACGACGGGTTCTTTTCGAGCAGCCGGATGACCATTTTTTCGCCGTAAACGGTAGGTAACGACGAAACGCGCAAGTCGAAGTCCTTGCGCAGGTAACGCATCGACGCGCGGCCATCCTGCGGCACGTGGCGGATGGTGATGTCCATGCGGGCCATAACTTTGATGCGCGAGCTCACGGCCGCGCTAGCGCTTTTGGGCAGCGCGCGCATCTCGCGCAGCACGCCGTCGAGGCGGAAACGCACCGAAATTTTGTCGGGAAACGGCTCGATATGGATGTCGCTCGCGCGGTCTTCGACGGCCGAACGCAGAATCGAGTCCACGAGCGTTATGATCGGCGTCGCATCCGACATCTTGCGCAGCGTCTCTAAGTCCTCGACGTCTGCGCTGTCTGGTTCGGTCAACGATCCGGCGGTCTGCGCCAACTTGTCGAATAGCCGGTCGACCGAGCGCAAGGAGGCCGCGTGATAGACGGCATTGATCGCCTTTTCCACGTCCTCGATCAGGGCGAAGCGAATATCGATATGGTCCCGGGTGCGCATCTGGAGCAGGTCCAGCGTCGGCAGGTCAGCCGGATCGGCCATCGCTACGACGATGCCGTCGGCCAACCGAATCGGCACGATGCTATGGGCGGTTGCTATGCCTACCGGAATCACCTCGGATGCCCGCGGATCCGGATGTTCCCGTTCGAGATTTACGTAGGGTACCTCGTAGGCGGCGCTCAGATAGGCGTCCAGACCGTCATGCGTTGCATGGCCCTGCTCGACTAGCGCATCCCGCAGTGGGCGGCTCTGATAGAGGCGTGCGAAGAGTAGGCGGTCGCTCTGCTCCGCCGAAAAGCCGTGCACTTCCTCGAGGCGGCGAATGAGACGCAGATAGTAGCTTGCGTGGGCGGCCGACGGCGCCTGGCCGTCTGCCGGGGCTGAAGCGTCCTCATCGAAGACCGCTGCATCGGCTGTGGCGATCGACCGTCCGTAGATCGTCTCCTGCAATGCAGCGCGCTCGGTCGGCCCCAGGTTGCAGAATTGCATGCCGTAAATCGAGCGAGCGCCGCTTCCGGCGCGCTTCCAAACGACTCGAATGGGCGCGCGCACTATTTCACCGCCGCCAATGGCTAGCCGGCACAAGCCCCGCTCGCCGACCAGCATGCTGCACGGCGCGCTGAGGGCCAGACCATCGACGCTGAGGTCGCGGCCTTCGCATTGGGCAGCCACTGCGCGATCGGTAGCCATCGAGGCCCCAAGTGCCAGTACGCGGCGGCGATACCGTCGTTTGGATGAACCGGTGACTTGGGCTGCCGCCACGGCGCGCTCGGCCTTGGGCTGGTCCACAACCGATAAGACGCCGCACCGCCCCGCGTCGTAGCGGACTTAAGTCTCTATCCGGTGGTGCGCTGGGGTTGCTAGGCTGATTTGGCTTGCTCGTGCAGGACGTCGACCAGCTCCTGCACCGCCGCGGCGCTCTTGCGCAGCGCTGCTTCTTCTTCTGCCCTGAGCTTTACGACCATCACTTCTTCCAGACCACGTTCGCCGAGTTTGCACGGGACGCCGATGAAAAGGTCTTTGATCCCGTACTCGCCCTGAAGGAAAGCCGCACAAGGCAGGATCTTGTGCTTGTCCTTGAGGATAGCGTCGACCATTTCGGTGATCGCTCGCGCCGGAGCATAGTACGCGCTGCCGGTCTTGAGCAGCGACACGATCTCGCCCCCGCCGCCCGCCGTCCGTTTCACCAAACGCTCGATGGTCGCGGCATCGAGCAGCTCGGTGATTGGAATGCCGGCCACGGTCGAGTAGCGAGGCAACGGGACCATTTGGTCGCCGTGGCCGCCGAGCACGAACGCGTGGACGTTGTCGACGCTGACTTTGAGCTCGGCTGCGATGAAGGACGCAAACCGGGCCGAGTCTAGGACACCCGCCATGCCGATCACCCGCTTTCGGTCAAAACCGCTCTTCATCCGCGCGACCTCGCACATCGCGTCGAGCGGGTTGGTGACCACTATGAGGATGGCAGACGGGGAACGCTTAGCTACTTGGTCGGTGGCCGCGCCGACGATCTCGGCATTGGCCCTCAGCAGATCGTCGCGGCTCATCCCCGGCTTACGCGGGAAACCGGCGGTCAGCACGACGACATCGGAGTCTGCGGTCGGCACATAGTCGTTAGTGCCGGTGACGAGCACATCGGCGCGCTCGATCGGCAATGACTGCAAAAGGTCGAGCGCTTTGCCCTGGGGGACGCCCTCGACTATGTCGACGAGGACTATGTCGGCGATTTCCTTGGCGGCCAGCCAGTGCGCTGTGGTCGCGCCGACGTTACCTGCTCCGACGATGGTCACTTTCTTACGCATTCATACCCTCTGTCGACTCGTTGCAGCTGCTCAATTCGCCCTGTACGGCGGGCCGAAAGGGCAGTCCTTGAAGTGGAGCGTTCGCCACTGAGCGAAGAGCGTGCATGCAAAGGGGATTATCACACATATGGCAGTCACTAAACCACAACCGCAATCCGGCCTCCGCGACGCCGTGGTCGGCAACAGCCGCCTTTCTTCGATCGACGGCGAAGCGGGAAAGCTCATCTATAGCGGCCTCGATATTCACGAACTGGCCGAGCAGTCGACATTCGAGGAGGTCGCTTATCTCTTGTGGTTCGGCGCTCTGCCGACAAAGACCAATCTAGACGCTTTCCGAGCGAAGCTTGCGGCCGCGCGCGAGATCCCGGCCGCGCTCACTCGGTTGCTGCGCGATCTACCATCCCACGCGTTGCCTATCGATGTGCTGCGCACGGCCGTCTCCGCGCTCGGCCTATTTGATCCGGACGTCAAAGACATGTCGCGGCAAGCTACGCTCGACAAGGCTTTGCGGCTGACGGCGATGTTTCCGACGATCTTAGCCGCGTACTACCGCATCGGACAGGACAAGCCGCTAGTCGCGCCCATACCTGAGCTGAGCACTGCAGCCAACTTTTTGCATATGATGTTCGACGGCGCCCCCGATGAGCGGGCGGCTCGGGTGCTCGACGTGGCGCTCATCCTGCACGCCGACCACGGCATGAACGCATCGACCTTCTCGGCGATCGTCACCGCGGCGACGCTTTCGGATATGTACAGCGCCATCACGTCTGCGATCGGCACGCTCAAAGGTCCGTTGCACGGCGGCGCCAACGAGGGCGTCATCCACAACCTCCAAGAGATCGGCGAACTGGACAAAGTGGACGCTTGGGTGGGTCAAAAATTCGCCGCTCACGAGAAGATCATGGGATTTGGCCATGCCGTCTACAAGGCGTACGACCCACGTGCCCGCGAGTTAAAACGGATCGCAAAGGAAGTCGGCGAGCGCGCCGGCACCACGCAATGGGTGGACATGACCGCCCGCATGGAGCAGTCTGTGTGGGATCAGAAAAAGCTGTATCCCAACGTCGACCTTTACAGCGCTTCAGTCTACTACACGCTGGGCATTCCGCCGGAGTATTTCACGCCGGTCTTCGCGATGAGCCGCGTGGCTGGATGGTGCGCTCACGTGATCGAGCAGTATGCGGACAACAAGCTGATCCGTCCGGGGGCCAACTACGTCGGCCAGCGCGACCTGACGTACACGCCGCTGGCCGATCGCCGGGAAGATATCCTTCTCTAAGGTATAGCCCCCATCGCGTGGTGGCGTTGGCTGGGGCGGTAGGACTCGAACCTACGAATGCCAGATTCAAAGTCTGGTGCCTTACCGACTTGGCGACGCCCCAACGATTCGCAGAACGCCTTATGCTGGAAGGGTTTTCTTACCTGCGGTCTGCTGAGTCAGGGCTCAGGCGATTCGTCGGCCAAAGATCCATCAGCCCGCCGCAGTTTGTGGAAACCGTGCTCCGCCGCGACAGTGGCGACGTTAACGCTACAAACCTCGTTGGGGGTCTCGAACAATGGCCAACAGGTCGCCATCCTCGCCAGGAAAAACGCGCAAGTACGGCCGAGGGACAAAGTGGTGGAGGCTCTTGTCTCGACCGATGCGATCAAAAGTCAACGCCGCACAGTGCCGTCATTGGACACATCACGATTCGGCCCCGATGACAATGAGGAAGACGCGGCGCTGGTCGTCGAGCCCGGTGCCAAATGGATGCCATCAGCCCAGAGATAGACCAGCTCGAGATCATTAGGCGGCGGCCTTTCAAGGCCAAGTATCTCCGGTGCAAGCGAGCGTTGAGGGCGCGATCGTCGAGGCCGAAAGCGGCGCTTTCTCCCCAGCAGAGCGCGCAGACTTGGCTCGCAGTCGTGCTGCGGGACACCGCGCAGCCACGTTTCGTTGAGGCTGTCGTCGACGTTCTCCAAGCGCCGCCGCAAGCTCAGTCGCGCTAATTAATTGTATTAAAGCTTTTAACCGACGCCTAGGAGTTTGTCAGATTAGTTAAGCGAGATTCACGTAGTTGGCAGGCTTATTGCGTTCTACCCAAATCTTGCCGTTGCGAAAGAGGTACTCAAAATTTTCCCAGAAACCCAAGCCGCCCGCAGCGCGATGTATTGCGACGACCTCTTGGAGGCCGCTCCAGCTTTTTGCGATGAGAGCAAAAGCGTTGTCATAAATCAACGCACTATCGAGTAGTCCGTGTTTGACATACGTCCCTACGTCCTCAAATTTTCGCAGTACAATTAATTCCTTATGTACCGCGTCATCGGCGGAGTTCCCCAACGGCACCCCTTGGCGAAATGATGCATCCTCCATGCGCCCCGGCAATTCCGTGGCAATGAACCGTATAGATTCTCGGAACTCCGTACGGTCGAGATCGGCAAAAATCGCCATAGCACCTTCGAGCTGTGTCGCTTTGCGCAAGTGGTCTAGCTGTCGCATGGCGATGATTGCAGTTGTCGCGATGATGAAGCCAGAAAAAAAAGTACCAACTGCAGTCAGGGACTCCCAGTTCATGTACGCTGATTGGCCCACTCGTAAACGCATCCTGCCCGCGATTTGAGACGCTGGCTTCGCGACGTCATCCCGCCGATGGCAGCCAAGCTCAGCTTGCTCTGTGGGGCTCATATCCGTCGACGCGACGGCAACTCTTTGACAGACGTTGAATGAGCGCAAATAGTATTGACGTCGCCGTTCTTATCGTGCGCAGGCGCTTGGGCGGTACTCGCGGGATCACCGGAGTCGCATGAAGTAAGGCGCCGCGACATTTCTCGGGTCGCGGCGCCTTTAGCGACTCGGGATTACAAATTCGCTAGCCATACATGCCACCGTGTCAGCCCTGTTCGTCCAAGGGCCATCTCACCTGCTGTTGGCCGGGGCGGGCTTAACGCGAAGCGCCCCGACAAAAACTTTGCGACCTTACCGGGCGTCGGATCTGCTACCGTTTTGCTAGCGCTTGTGCCCAACACGGCCCAAACTGTGCCATTTTCAGCCGACACGAGCTGACACGAGAACTCCGACAAAGCCTTTAAAAATATTGAAAGCCCCGTCGCTAAAGCGCGGCGGGGCTTTTGTGTTGATGGTCCGCTTTTTACTAGTGCGTGCTCGTCGCCGCGTTGTACGGCTGCGGGTCACCGATGCGCCCGTCGGACCAGGCGACGTAGAGGTCGCTGTTGGTGTACGGCGCGACGGACGTCGCGCGGACGTAGTTGTCGGTGTAGTCGCCGAAGTTCGGATTGATGTCCGAGGAAACGGCCAGCCAATCCGATGCGTCGGTGGTGATTCTGACGTTGGCGTTGGTCGTCGTAGCGCGCGGGCTCAGCGATAGCGCGGCCATCACGTCAGTGATCGCCGTATCCCCTCGGTCACGCGAGTAGAACGAGACGTTGAGGTGGCCCTGGGCGTTGGCGTTGCGCACGGCCGGCAAGAACTTCCAGCCGCTGGTGTTGGAGTTGACCACCGTCGGCGTCCCTTGAACCGGACTCATCGACATCAGGTTGTAGCTTTGCATGAGGATGTCGCCGTACGGGTGGTAGCGGCCATCGTTCCAGACGACGCTGACCGTGTTGTATGGATTACTTACCGCGATGCGCGGGAAGTCGTTCATCGGGAAGCGGCTGTAGCCTGGGATGAAAGCCGAGTCGATCGAAACAATCGGCTGGAACAGGCTAGCGATCGGCTTGCCGCTGCCGCCGCACGGCGAGTGAGGGCCTGAGACCAAACATGAGTGAGGGATGTAGTTGAGCACTTCGCCGACCTGCTCTTGGCAGCTGAAGTTGGATGCCCAATTGTGCTCGTAAGCGACGTAGACGTCACCCGTCTTCACGTCGACCGCCGGATAGGCGCCTTCGTTCTCGGCGCAGCTCGTCGCGGGGGTCTGATGAACGACGAGATACGGTCCGGTCTTGAGTGCATGGTAACCCGGGTTGCACACCGGTTTCATGGGCGAGCTGATGTCGCAGACGGCTAGCTCGATGTTGTCGAAGGTGGTGGAACTCACGCCGAATTCGGTGTAAGAAATGTAGAGCTTCTTACGCACGGGATCGATACTCATGAACTCCTTGTCGAGGAAACCGCAGAACGAAGTCCCGAAGCAATCCTGGCTGGACGCCGCGATCACGGGCTGGCCGCAGCTCACGCTGGTGCCGACCGCCTGGCAGGCATTGATCGCGATGTCGTTAATCGCCGCGGCGCCTGCGTAGATGCTGGACACGTAGAACGTCGCGAAACCGCCCGGCGCCCACGCCTCGACGCTTGGGTCACCACTAAGCCGGCGGTACGCACAGCCTCTATTCGGCGGCGCGCCCAAGTCGGTGAACGTGCGCCCGCTGTTGGACGAAAATCCGATACCGGTCAGCTCCTCTTTATTCCCCGGTGACGGGCAAGCGGCGAAAAAGCCGGTCGAATCATTCCAAGCTTCCATGACATCGTTGCCGACCGCTGCCGTGGAAGTTTCGGACTGGCCGTAAGCCACCGTACCGTTGGGAGCGATGTCTTCCTGCGGGTTGGCCGCGTCCACGTTACCGTATTCGGTGACGGCCGGCAGCCCCCCGAAGACGGCAGCATTGCCGGCCTGACCATTTTGCTGCGGGCCGAAGCAGAAGCCGTTTGCTCCGGCGGACGCATGCAAGGTGCCGTTTTGCAGCTTCTTGCAGAACGCAACGCCACGTTGGATGCCGGGTTGGAAGTAGTTGGACGGCGTCGCTGCGCCTGTCGAGTTCGCTGCCGCGTTCGCCGGACCGGCGACGGCGGCGCTCGAGAACAAGAACGCCGCACCCAAGGCCATAGGCACGGCGAATCGTCGCAAGCTCAAGTTCTCCTTGGAACACCAACGCATAGGTAATTCTCTCTTTCAAGAAAGCTAATGTGATTTAGATGGCAGCCCCGCCGCCATCATAGGCGTCAATGCGTTCCGCATTTCCTAGCCGCCTTGGTACTTTCTTCCTAATCGAAAGCCCTCGACTTATCAGCCCGTTCGCTTTGGGAGCTTGTCATATGAAGGCGCCTGGCCGCTTGTCCGCTAGTTGATCAACCGCCGGCCGCCGATGAAGCGGCTTGCATAGTACGCCTCAGACAGCCGATCGACGCGCACGCCGGACGACGAAGAGGCGTGAACGAAACGCCCGCCGCCTAAATAGATTCCCACGTGCGATGCGCCCGCCGCGTAGGTTTCGAAAAAGACCAGATCCCCACGGCGCAGACCGGATGTGGCGACGCGCGTGCCTACGCTAAACTGCGCGTCGGCCGTGCGCGGCAACAGAATTCCGTGCTGGTAGAACACGGTTTGCACGAAACCGGAACAGTCAACGCCCGCAAACGACGTGCCGCCCCAGGCGTATGGAACACCGATATACCGCAAAGCCGTCTTGGTTATGCTTACATCGATCGAGCTGACCGCCTGCGCGATACTGGCCGGCCGCAGCGGCAAAGCCGTCCCTGAGCCCGCGTGAGTCGCCTGCCACAAAGCCCGGCGGATAGCCAATTGCAGCGGGCGGCTGGCGTGCCCTAGCTGACGGCTTGCCGGGTTCGAAAGAGAAACCCGTTGTCCGATGTGCAGAACGCTTGCGGCGGTCAGTCGATTTGCCGCTTCCAGCGAGCGCACGGACATATGATTGAGTCGCGCGATCGCTTGGAGCGTATCCCCTTTTACGATCGTGTACTCAGGCGCTGCAGCCGAACTCGGCCCGGCCGTCAATCCCCATAGTGCAAATGCGGTCGCGAGAGCCGCAGCGTTTTTGAACACTGGTTCCCTTTCGACGCCTACGGGGTTAGCTGACGGGTTAGCGCTGAAAGTTAGCGCCTCCGCGCGCGCGCGGACTCACCCCAACTGCGAGACTGGTTCCCCCGCTCCACCGACCTTTAGTTGCCTGCGGCGGACTTGGCGATAGGCTCAAAGCCGCGATGCGGCCTAGTGTGAAACGACCCACCCGACCCGTAAACGGCGCCGGCGATTCCTCCATTGATCGAAAACTAATCAGCGCCGCGTGTGTAAGGCGCGTAGCTTGTTTGTTGGCCGACGCTTCGGTTGTATGCTGCGGCCTCCTCCTTGGCGCTTGAGCGCAAAGCAATTATGCCGCAGAAATCTTTTCCGCCAGTTTGTGGGCGAGGCGGCGCATTTGGCCTTCGTCGCGGCCCTCGATCATGATGCGCACGAGCGGCTCCGTCCCTGAGGGTCGAACCAATATGCGCCCCTGGCCCGCCAGCTGCTCCTCTATCGATGCGATCTCCGAGCGAACGCCCTCGTCCATTTGGGCACGGCGCTTATCCGCCACCGGAACGTTGATCAAGATTTGCGGATACGTGCGCATCGAGGCCGCCAACGAGCTTAAGCTGCCGGCTTTGGCCGCAAGGCTGAGCAGCGCAGCGGCCGTAGCGATGCCATCGCCCGTCGTATTGCCGTGCAAATCGATTATGTGGCCGGATTGTTCGCCGCCGATGCGGTACCCGCCGCGCTGCATCTCTTCCAACACGTAGCGGTCGCCGACCGACGTGCGCAGCAGCGTCCCCCCCATCTCGGCGACGGCCAGCTCTAAGCCCAAGTTGCTCATCACCGTGGCGACCACCGTTTTTTTCGGGAGGTCACCGCTTGCTATCAGCTCCTTGGCCAAGATGGCGAGCACGTGGTCGCCGGTGACGTCGGCGGCGTTTTCATCTACGAACAGCGCTCGGTCGGCATCGCCGTCGAAAGCCACACCGACGCTGCCGGGCTGCGCTCGGACCGCGGCGCGCAGGGCGCCTAAGTCGGTGGCGCCGCAGTTGACGTTGATGCGTCGGCCATCCGCCACGCAATGCAGCGGGATCACGCGAGCGCCAAGTGCGCGCAAGACCTTCGGCGCCGAATCGTACGCCGCGCCGTAGGCCCCGTCCAACACGACGATCAAATCGCGCAGATCGGCGCCTAGCGACACGCAGTGATCCCTATATAGCTTAGCGCTGCGTCTGCGGTCGGCAATAGTGCCGACGCTCACTCCAACCGGGCGCGGCAGGGATTGGTGCGCGTATACTTGGCTTGCGATTTCGTCTTCGAGCTGATCGGCCAGCTTGCGGCCCGACGCCGCAAAAAACTTGATCCCGTTATCCTCGATGGGATTATGCGACGCCGAGATCATAACGCCGGCACCGGCTTGCAAGACGCGGGTGAGATATGCCACGGCTGGAGTCGGCACAATGCCGACGTTCCAGACGTCCAACCCCACCGAACATAACCCGGCGCTCAGCGCCGCCTCGAGCATCGGCCCGGAGCATCGGGTGTCGCGCCCGACGACGATCGGGCGGCGGCCGCCGTGCTCGGTGAGAACGTAGCCTCCGGCGCGGCCTAAGGCAAACGCTATCTCCGGCGTCAAGAAGTCGTTGGCGATGCCGCGGACTCCATCCGTGCCGAACAGATCGTTCATCCGTGCTTGGCTTCCTTATGCTGCGTTGAGATCGAGATGCGGACGACCGGTGGGTCGATGGTCACCCCGCCCACAGCCGCAAGCAGACCGTCGACTGGCACCGGCTTGACCTCTGCAGTGAGCTGCTTGAACGCAAGACGCCCCGGAACGGTGACCTCGGCCGCGATCACCTGAGCGACTGCCGTCTGAGCACCTGCGATCGTGACGCTCTTAGGATCGACCGTCGCCTGAAGCGGGCCGCCGTTGGACTGGCGCGCGACGACGGGAACGGCGCGATAGGCGTAACGATCGATAACCACCAGCGCGTGCGCCGGCCTAACTGCCTTAATCTTATCGGCATCCGCACCGACGACCGTGACCAGCATCAGGTAAGTGCCGGCGCCCTTGCCGCTGCAGTCCAGGAACGAGTCCAAACTGGTCGCGGTCAGGGTGTCGAGTTGACTGCGCGGCCCGCTCAACTCCACGCTGACGGTACGGATCTTGGCCGCCGCCACCAGACCTGCGGCTACCTGGTGCACGCCGAGCGGCAACTCGAGGGTCTTGTTGTATGCGCCTTGGGCGGCGCTGAGAAAATTGAACGTAAACCAAAGCAGCACGGCGATGAACAGCGCCGTGAGCTTAAGGCCGAAGTTGCGTTTGATCGAGTCGAGCAGCGCCATTGGCTCTGGTCCAAAGCGTTCGCAATTGGTCGACGAAGTTCACCCGCCGCATCGTGGCTGCTGGAGACAAAACGGCCTTGAGCGCGCGGATGACGCCGTCCGCCGAATCGAATGTTTCTGAAAGCTTGCCGTCCCTTGCGATCGCCGCCCCGCCGGTCTCTTCGGAGATGACCAGGGCGATGGCGTCCGTCTGCTCCGAGATGCCCAACGCGGCGCGATGCCGGGTGCCCAACCGCCGGCCTAATAGACCAGCTTCGGATAGCGGCAGGAAACAGCCCGCAGCGACTATGCGATCGCGGCGGATGATGACCGCGCCGTCGTGCAGCGGCGAGCGCGGGGAGAACAGAGACAGCAACAGCTCGGTCGTGACGTAGCCGCCGATATTGGTGCCGCTTTCGATATACTCCGCCAACCCGATATTGCGCTCCACCACTATTATAGCGCCGATGGCGCTGCGTGCCAGCACCGTCGCCGTCTGGCCTAGCGTAACGCACACTTCTTCGACAGTCTCAGGGTCGTGGTGCCATGGGTGAGTCTGGAAAAAGCGCGCGCGCCCCAATTGCGCGAGCGCGCGGCGGATTTCCGGCTGGAACACGACCGGGATGGCGACGCCTGATGCGATCAGCAAACCGTTTAGAATCGAGAAGATCGTCCAGAGGTGAGAGAACTGTGCGATCAGGCGCATCAGCACCAAGAGCGCGATGCCTTGGATGATCTGCACCGCCCTGGTTCCGCGGATGAGCAACAGCACCAAGTACATGATGTACGCGGTGAGTACGATATCGAGCAGATCGCTCCACGCTAGTTCGATGTGAGGCAAGTTCACTTATTTGTGCCAGCCTCAGTCAACGCGGGAAGATGCGTCTCTAATACTTGGCTCGGCAAAGCAGCAAGTCCCGTATGCGCGTGCAAGACCGTCAAAAGCGACTCCAGCGAAATGTGGGACAGTAAGGCGGCTTGGCCAACCACGCATCCGTACCGGCGAACCTCGATGTCCAAGACTGCCAAAGAGCGGTGAAGCGGGGCCCGCAAGAGCTCGCCAAACTCCAACACCACTAAAGGTGTGCCGTCGGCGGCCGACGCCCCGGGATAAGCAGCGACGTCGATGAAGCCGCTGTCCGGCCCGCTGACGGCGGCGCAGGCCCGAAGCAACCCTGCCTCCGGCATCCCAGCCAAGCGAAACTTGAGCACTACGGTCGGGGCGCCGACCTCGACCGCCACGCCATGACATTGCGATGACCCAAAGATGATCGTCGCCGCGCTTTGGCCGACGGTCAGGCCGTGACGCCCCCAAGGCATCGGACGCGTCAAGGCCCATACCGAAACGGGCATGCTGCGCCGCCCTACGTAGATGGAGGCCGCGAAATGTCCGTGTAGGTCTACGGCGATGGCACGCAGCGCTTCTTCGTCGAGCATGCCGTCTGCATCGTCACGCAGCAGTTCGAAGCGGCAAGCGCGCCCCGGCCCGATGGCGCCCCCGCATCTCCCAGCGAGCACCTTACAAGCGGTCACAAAATCGCCGGAACGCAAAGAGACGGAAATCGTCGAGACGTTCAGGTCCGCGTCTTGGGCTGCTGTGTTGAGCGTACCGAGCGAAGCCAAGCACGACTGCATATCGTCGAAGAGCCGAGGGGACACGGGCGGGCTGGTTGCGACCCTAAGTATGGACGTGGACACGTCGAATCACATTGCGATCATGAGTGCGGGTCCAACATTCAAGGCCGGGCGGCCGCGTTCCCCGGCATGCAAGGAATCGCGTCCAAGCGCGCGTAAGCCAAATCCAGTGCCGAATATCAAAGCAGCGATAAAATGGACCCGAGCTTCAGAGAAGCGCCGCAAGCGCAATGCCGCCGTCAAGACTAGACTGAAGACGCTGTTCAAGAAAGCATCCGCCGAGGGGGCTGCGGCCGACAACATCACGCTCGTGATCTCGGCGTTGGATAAGGCGGCAGCTCGCGGCATACTTCATAAGAACGCCGCAAATCGGAAAAAGTCCCGGCTGGCTAAGCGAGTCAACGCCGCCGTCTCTTAGATCATCTAGGATCGACGACCACGTAGGCGCGGGCGGCGGGGGGCTGACGCATCGCTTTTACTAGGGCGCAAGCATCCAGCAGCTCTTCCTCCGAATCAGCCTTGAGCGCGATTCTCATTCGAAAGTCGCCGCGGGCCTTGGGTAACGGGTCGGCAGCGGGCCCTAGAATCTCGACGTTTCCATCTAAGCGACGCAGCGACTCGGCCGTAGCACGCGCCGCCGCGGTCACGGCGGCCTCGTGCGACCCGGTCACGCCCACGTAGGCCAATCGCCCGAAGGGCGGATAGCGCAACTCTTTGCGCAAGGCCAGCTCCTCGGCCGCAAAGGCTTCGTAATCGTGCTCGGCCGCAAAGCGCACCGCATAGTGCTCGGGTGAGTAAGTCTGCACGATGACCGAGCTTCCCGCCTCGGCCCTGCCGGCCCGGCCAGCCACCTGGGTAAGCAGCGCGAAAGTCCGCTCGGCGGCGCGAAAGTCCGGCCGGTTAAGGTCGATATCCGCAGCGACCACGCCTACCAGGTCGATGCCCGGAAAATCCAAGCCTTTGGCGATCATCTGTGTTCCGATGAGTACGTCTCCGTCTGTGTCGAAGGATTCCAGCAGCGTCCCGTGCGCGCCACGGCGCGCCGTGCTGTCCGAGTCCATCCGGACAACGCGAGCATGAGGAAACAGACCTCGCACTTCTTCTTCAACTCGCTGGGTGCCGAAGCCGAATGGCCGTACGTCATCCGAATCGCACTTCGGGCAACTGCGCGCAAGTCGAAAGGCCGCGCCGCAGATGTGGCAGCGCATAGAACCGTCCGCGGTGTGGATGACGAGGGAGACGGCACAGCGGCGGCAGCGCGGCACGAAGCCGCAGCTGCGGCATAGCATCAGACCGGCGTACCCGCGGCGGTTGACGAACAGCAGCGTCTTGCGCCCGGCGCCTAAGGTCTTTTCCATCGCCGCAACCAACCGCGGACTGAGCGGACGCCTTTGGCGGGCGCTGCCTTGGCCGGACATGTCGACGATTTGGACGGGCGGCAGCGGCGCCGCGGTCGCTCGTCTCAACATCCGAACGTACTGGATCTCGCCGCTCAAAGCGCGTTGGTAAGATTCGAGTGACGGCGTTGCGCTCGCCAGGATGACGCTGCCGCCGCAGTCCGCCATTCTCTTTTGGGCGACGACGCCTGCATCATAGCGCGGCGCGACGTCCTGCTTGTAGGATGGTTCGTGCTCTTCGTCGACGACTATGAGCCCCAAACGAGGCAACGGCGCGTAAACCGCCGAGCGTGCACCTACGACTATATCTATGTCGCCGGAGCCGGCCGCCGACCAGACGAGCTTTTTTTCCGACTCGGATAGCCCGCTGTGCAAAACTCCCACCCGCGAGCCGAACGCGGCCCGCATGCGCATCGCGGTCTGCGGTGTGAGAGAGATCTCAGGTACGAGGACGATCGCCGTTGCGCCGCGGCTGCGGAGCCGGTCGATGACTTTGGTATAGACAAACGTCTTGCCAGACCCGGTCACGCCGTGGAGCAAAGCGTTGATCGGTCCACGCCGTATCGCGCAGTCCAAGGACTCGATTGCGGCTGCCTGCTCCTCGGTAGCGCTTAGTGCGGCCAACGCCTCCGTTCCCGGCTCCACCCGAACAGTGACCGAGTGTAGGCCAGCGGCAGTTCGTCGACGCTTGGGCTGCAAAGGAGCCTGGCGTCCTACAAGGTGCGCGCGCGTCAGCCGCTCGAGTTGCGCCAACACTTCCGGCAACGTCATCTTCATGCCGGCTTGCTTGAGAATTCCGCGCGCCCGGACGGCGGCAAAGGGCTTTTGCCCCAAGGCGCGATGCAGCAGTAAAGCGACGCGCATGGCCGTCGGAGGCGCCGCAATAAAAACGTAGCGCGGCTGCACCGATTTGCCGCCGGCGCGGGAGGCGACCGCGAGCAGCGCTTCGCGAAACGTGCACGCGTAGCGCCTACGAAGCCACGACGCGAGTAAAATCGCCGAAGCGTCCAAATGCGCCGAACCAAGGTCGATCTCGGCTATTGGCTTCAACTCGATTTGTCGACCTGCCGACGCCTTATGCCCGACCACCCAACCGCGCACCAGTCGACCGTTGAACGGCACCTTGACGCGCGTGCCTAACGCCGGCATGCCTTCAGTGCCGGCGCTGTACGTAAACGGCCGGTCGACGTCTCTCGACGCTACGTCGACAACGACGTCGACGCTCAGGCTTGGCTCTACCCAGTCCATTCTCGCTCGGAAGGTTTGCTCAGGCAGCGTTTTACCACACAGTGCAACTCCGCCGCCTCTACCCTTTGGCCGGTGCGGACTTCGCCGAGGCGCACGGGTAGAACGAAGCAGGCTTTACCATCGAGCCGCTTCTTGTCACGTGCGGCTGCATCCACCACGCTCTTTGCGTCCAGCGAAGCCAAGTGAAGCGGCAGGCCGGCGCGCGCGAGCGACCGGAGCATGCGGGCGTGATCGCGCGTGGACCAAAGCCCTCGGCCCAGCGCCAACAGACCGGCGCCGCGCAGTCCAACTGACACCGCAACTCCGTGCGGAAGCCGGAAACCAGAGGCGAGTTCGAAGGCGTGGCCGAGCGTGTGTCCGAGGTTGAGCTCCGCTCGCCGGCCGTCGTCGCGGGGATCTTGGGCCACGATGCGGATCTTTATGGAAGCAGTGCGGGCGATGATGCGCTCCCACCGCGCGGCTGGATCCCCGAGCGCAATGGCATCAAGCGCATCGAGCAGCCCGGCATCGGCGACGACGGCCGTCTTGACGATCTCGGCGACCCCGTTACGCCGCTGAGCGATCGGCAAAGATTCTAGCGATGGCAGATCGCAAACAACGCCGATCGGGTCCCAGAATGCCCCGACCAGGTTTTTCCCCTCCGGCAAATCTATGGCCGTCTTTCCGCCAATCGCCGCATCGACCATACCGACGAGCGTCGTGGGTACCGCAGCCCAGGCGACTCCGCGTAAGAAGATAGCAGCCGCAAAGCCCGTCAGGTCGGTCAGCGTCCCGCCCCCGATTGCCAGCAGCAGGCAACGCCGATCGGCCCCTTGGCCGATCAGCCAGCGGTGAAGTACGCTCACCGACTCCCAGCGTTTGGCCCGCTCCCCGGCGCTCAAGGCGCAAGTGCCGATCAGCCGAATGGCCGCGCGCCGCAGCGCCGCTGCGATCTCCTTGGCCCTGGCCTCGAGCCGCCGATCGTAGATGATAGCGACGCTGCGGCGCTCGCGTCCGCAAAGGCTCGCCGTCGCACGCGCCGCATCGCGCGTGACGACGACGGGATACGGTAGTCCGGTCAGCCGCAAGATGACCTAGGCGGAATGCGCCGCGCCCGTGCGCGTATCATACCAACGGCCGATCATGGCTGCAATTTCGGCGGCCGGTCTGCCGTCGGCGGCGACGCACAAGTCGCTGTCAGCGTAGGCCTCGGCGCGCTCTCGCATCAGCCGGCGGATCGCATCGATGTCGGGGGTGGGCCCGAGGACGGGCCGCTTGTGCCGCCCCCGTGTTCGCGCCATGACCGTCTTAGGCGTCACCGCTAAATGAACGACCAAGCATCGGCGGCGCAGCAGCAAGCGGTTAGCCGTGCTTAGCACAGCTCCGCCGCCGACCGCCACGACGCCTTTGCCCGCCAGCAACGATGCGCGCAGCGCCGCCGATTCGTACCTGCGAAATGCCGGCTCTCCTTCGCGCGCGAATATCTCGGCGACAGGTCCGTGGAGGCGCTCGATCGCTGCGTCAGTGTCGTAAAAAGGTAAGCCGAGCGACTGCGCGAGGCGTCGCCCTACCGTCGTCTTGCCCGCCGCCATGAATCCCACCAAAGCTAACATCATCGCCGTGCCTGCTTCGTGGCGCGAGCGTGCCGGCCCCGCGGTCGCGCACCCGTTTCAGGCGCCTAAAGCGGCTTGACGATGCGTAACGGAATGTTCGCGCCGCCGAACGACGCGCTGATCTGGTACATGCCAGCGGATACGTCGCCGCTGTCGAGAGCGTCCAGCACCCACGTCGAGCTGAAGACTTTAGTTTGAGATGGCCCAAGTGTCAGCTTGGACGGCAGCTGCCGAGCGTTGCGAAAGTAGGAAGAACGCCAGACCTCGAGCGGCAGGACGAAAAGCCCACCGGCGTACGAATGTATCTTGCGCGCGATGAACTCGCACTGCAGGGACGTGCCGAATTGGAAGGTCACCGGCAACGCCGAGTCGTTGGTGAGGGCAAGACGCAGCTCGACCGAACCGACCTGTGGAAGTGCAGTTATCGGCTCAAGAGTCGACGGATTGATCGCATCCAGCTGGTAGTTTATGCCGCGCGGCAACTTGCTGGCGGGGCTGAGCACCGGGCTCCACGGGAGCACGGATTCCCCGACGTTTTCGCGCGTAACCGCTCCCAGCATGAGCAGCAGCAAGCCGACCAAGACGCAAAAAGTCAACAGCCCGCTCGCCGCCGATGTGCGGCGCTTGCGTGCGGGACGCATCACTCGATGCCCGAGACGGCGCTGTCTCGGGCAGGTGGGCCGAGCCGCCCGCGCAGGTTCATGTAGACATCATCGGACGAATCCCCCAGCTCTCGCAAGCAGTCCAAAGCACTTCTGGGAGCTACCAGCGCATCGAGCCAGCGGAATACCGCTGAGGCCGCATCCGTGTCGCCTGCGGCTTCGGCCGCACCCGCGGCCGCAATGCAGACTCGCAAAGCGTCATCTGCTCGACCTATGCCGGCGTAGCAACGAGCCAAAGCGCGCAGATCGTCGCACGCGGCGCCTCGGCCGCGCAGCCGTTCGAAACACAAGCTCGCGTTTAACAGATCACCGCTTGCGAGCAGTTCGTACGCTTTGGTGCGTACGTAGGAGTCGGCGGAAGAGGCCGAGCTAGGCGGGCCGGTGTGAGGCGCAGCCGGCTGTGGAGCGCCGGCTTCGCCGGGGGTTTGGCAGACCGCGGCTTCGCCTTGGATCGCCTCTATCGCCGGCGCGGCCGCCGGCCTCTGGGTCGGCGCCGCTGCTTGACTTTCTACGTCGTCGACCTCGCAGAGCAGCACGTGCAGCTGGCCCGCCAGGGCCGGGTCGGCTGCCTCAATTCGCTCCCAAGCCTGGCGGTCGAGCGGGTCGACGTCCAAGATGCGGGTCAGCACCGCGGCCAACGCGGCATTGTTGATCTCGTCCCCGTAGTCGAGCGAAGCGATCTCCCGGCGCACGCCCACTTCTTGGTCGAGCTTTAAACGCTCATGATATATCGTCGCTAACCGTTTCAACACGCCGAGCAGCGCATCGGCCGACCTGCCCCGCACCAACTCGCTGAGATGAAGCGCGTCCTCGAGCGAGTCCGGCACGATGTCGTTGATCCGCTGACACGCTCGGATCGCAGACTCCACGTTGCGCTGTTCCAAATGGGATTCGAGCGCGCGGCGCAGCCGATCCAACGCCAAGTCCGGTCTTCCCAAAGACACAAACGACGCGGCGGCGCGCTCCAGCAGCGGGCCGTCCGTTGGCATGAGCCGCAGGCACTCCTGAAACTCGTTGACGGCCTCTGCGTGGCGGCCAGCTCGGTCAAGCGATTCCCCTAAGATGCGGCGCAGCGGGCCGTCATCGGGGTGCTCGGCGCAAAGCTGCTCCAACAACTCGACGTCATCCGGGCCGGGCGATCCAAGCGCCATGAGAGCGGCGTATCGGCCGATCAGCGGCAGCCGTTCCGGCCATTGCGCGACGTCTTGCGGTCGCTTCAACAGCGAACGTTTTTCACGGGCGCGCAGAACATCGGCCAACAGAGCAGCCGCATCGGCCGGGCGCCCTTGAGCCGCCAGCGCTTCGGCGGCTTGATCGTACGAGGCGAGCGCTTTGCGCAAACCGACCTTCTTGCGCTGCTCTCGGGCGGTGATGGTCAAGGAATCTACGTTTTCATTAACGATCATTTGCCGCTTCCGCGTTGGATATGGGTAGCCACTTGAGCTTGTTAACATGAGCCGCTTCTAGCCTTGCATTGAGATTCTTGATGCGCTCGGCTACGTCGCGATACGTGCAATCTTGCGCGTACAATTCTTCGAATGAGGAAACGGCCAGCATCAGCGACTCGGAGTCGGTCTTCGTCTCGCAAAGGTCGCCGAGATTGTAAAGGGCCTCGTTGTATTGCTCTTCGGGGTAGCCCGGCGTTTGAATGGCTTTCTTGAACCGCTTGACCGCGGCGGTTTCCAAGCCCTGACGGCGCAGGCATAGGCCGATCGCCACTAGGCACAGCACTACGAGTCCAGGCTCGCGTTGAGTCGATTGCAAGACCACCAGCGCTTCGTCGATCCTTCCCAGCTCGCGGTAGGCGATTCCGAGCGCATACTTGGCCCAGGCGTCGCCTTCGTTTGCGTCGTGCTCGAGCCGCTCCGTGAACCGCTCCAACACGAGAGCGCCGGCAGCCTGCGCTTCACATTGGTCGGTCAAGGATCTGACCGCCGAGCAGACCGAGCCAAGCTTTACGCGGACGATTGCCAGAGCGTAGCTGGTCGCCATATGGTGCGGGCGAAGCTCGAGCGCGTTTTCGAGCAGCTGCTGCGCGAGGCGGTGGTCAGGAAACCGATCGAGCAGCAAACACCCCAGTTGAAAGCAGGCATCGGCGTCGAATGGGTTGGCGTCGACGGCCGCCCGGAAGGCATCCGCCGCGGTGCGGTAGTCCAGCCGGGCCAGCGCCGCGTGGCCTAAAGCGGCGTCTGTCGCAACTTCGCCCTGCCCGCCCTCACGGGCGCTGGCGTTCGAGGCGCGCGCGTCCGTCAATGCCGCTTGCAAGGCGGCGACTTGCTGCTCCAGTTGCACGACGCGCAACGCAGCTTCGGTTTGTGCGCCCAGCTGCTCACCCGCTGCGGCTGCATCCAAGATCGCCTCGCCCAAGCCGCCCTGCACCTGTGGCAGCCTGCCCTCGAGCGCGTCCGCCGATTGGGCGGCAGCAAGTCCGCCATGCGCCAGCCCGGCGGGAACCTCTAGCGGAGCGACGAGCATGGGCGCTTGGGCGGCCCACTGATCCGCGATGTCGTCTAAGAGATGACGCGCTCGTTGCTGACCGCTGTCGAGCGCTAAAACCATGTGCAGCAGCTGGCGCGCCGTTCCAAGCTGGTGGGATTCGCGCGCTACCTCGGCTGCTTGAGTGTAGTACCTGAGAGCCTCGGGCAGCATGCCCTTGGTCTGATGCAACTGTCCGATGTGCACGATCGCTTGGACGTGCCCTTTATCCCTATCCAGCGTTCTCTTGAACGCAAGGATCGCTTGGTCGTACTGACCGTTGGCTTGATAGATGCAGCCTGTTTCGAAGAGCGCCGGGACGTGTTTGAGGTTCGACCTGCGAATCACATCGATGAAATTGACGAGCGCCCTTTGGTTCTGGCCCTCGATGACGTCGGCTTGGCCGATCAAAAAAGTGATGTCGACGTTATGCGGGTCGAGCTCTAATGCAGCGGAGCAAGCCGCTCGCGCCTTGGCGATGTCCGACTCCTGGTTGAGGAAGGTTTCCGCCGCCGCGAGAAAACTGGCCGCCGCCTCCGTCGCACTTCCCGCCTCGGCCAGCGCTTTGGCGTCGCCCAGGCGAACGTCGCCGGCCGTCATCATCTAGAAGGGCCCTCGAAGACATGCTGCGCACCGTGTTGTGAGGAAGCGAAATGCTCGAGAACCTCGGCGACGGAGTCTCCGCCGTATTTTTCGGCAAAGGCCTGGGCCAGGCATAGGCACAACATCGCTTCGCCGATGACTGAGGCTGCCGGCACCGCGCACACATCGCTGCGCACGATCGTTGCCGGAGCGGCCGCTTTGGTCGCGAGGTCAACCGATGAAAGCGGTTTCATAAGCGTGGCGATCGGTTTGACGTGGGCGCGCACCACGATGGCCTGGCCGTTGGACATGCCGCCTTCGATCCCACCGGCGCGATTGCCGGCCCGAGCGACCGCGCCGCCCTCCATAAGAAAGGCGTCGTGCGTTCTGCTGCCGACGTACTCGCCTGAGCCAATACCTTCTCCGATAGCCACCGACTTGACGGTTTGGATGCTGCTCAGCGCAGCGCTGATGCGCGCATCGAGCCGGTCCCACGGCTGACGATTGCTGCCGATGCCGACAGGCATGCCGGCGACCTCAAGCTCGAATACCCCCCCGAGCGTGTCGCCTTGGGCCTTGGCCTCGTCGATGCGTCGTACCATCGCCGCGGACGCTTCCACATCCGGGCAGCGCACCGAAGATGCCGCTATAATCTCAATATCGGGAAAATCGGGCTGGCGGCTTGACTCGATGTTACCGATTTGCACGACGTACCCGGTCACTGTGACGCCGAACACCGCAAGATACTGGCGCGCTAGTTCGCCCAGCGCGACGCGCATGGCGGTCTCGCGTGCGCTCGCGCGCTCGAGGACGTCGCGCAGATCTTTGTGCCGGTATTTGAGCGCGCCGGCGTAGTCCGCATGACCGGGGCGTGGACGCGTTATCGGTGGGCCGCTGCCCGTCAACGGATCCATCAGCGAGCGCACGTTTTCGAAGTCCCGGTTGCGGATCAACAGGGCGACCGGCGACCCCAAGGTCTTGCCGCCCCGCAGCCCGGCGACGATGTCGACTGAGTCCGATTCGATCTGCATGCGCGACCCGCGGCCGTAGCCGCCCTGGCGCAAGGCCAGGCGGCGGTCGATGGCCGCTACGTCGACGGCCATGCCGGCGGGCAAGCCATCGATGATGCCGGCGAGCGCGGGGCCATGCGACTCGCCGGCGGTCAGGTATCGAATCATGTTGCGCACTCCGCTTATCCACGCCCACTAAGCGCCGGTCGTGGCAAAAAAGGACCGCGACGCCTAGGCGGCCGCGGTCTTGTTAGTCGCCGGAGTACCGTGGCGCCTTTGTGCGCCTTGGCTACAGGCGCTCGCGGACGATGCGCGGCGTGATGAAGAAGACGACTTCGTTGTGGACCTTCGATTTCGAGATGTTGCGGAACAAGGCACCGAATACGGGCAGGTCGCCCAACAGCGGAACCTTTGAAAGATTGCTGACCGTCTCGTCGTCGATCATGCCGCCAAGCACGATCGTGTCGCCGTCTTTGACGCGCACCACCGAATCGGCGCTCCGTTTGCTCAAGATGGGGAACTGCTGAACTAGGCCCGTGATGACGCTCCGCTCGGTATGCAGCGTGGTCGTGATGTAGCCGTCGGCGTTGATCACGGGCGTGAATCTCAGCTGAACGCCGATGTCGATGAACTGCGCCTGGAATTGGCCGGCCTTCGGATCGTAGTAAACCAGCGGATAAGTCTGCCCGACGAGCAGTTTGGCTTCCTGGTTATCCAAAGCCGCTATGCGTGGATCGGCCAGCAGCTCCGCGTCGTTGTGCTGGATCAGGTAGTTGAGCCTAGCTTGAATGAACAGCTGGCTGCGCGTAAACGGCTGGGGCGCGATCGGCGTGCCGCTGACCGGCGCAGCCGGCTCGCCTACGGGGGCTGGCGCCAGCGGGTTGTTTTCGAATAGATCGAGCGCCGATTGGCCCGCAAAGTCGATGCCGTTGTTCGAGGTGCGATTATGCGTGATGTCCACCACTTTGACCTGAAACACCACCTGCGGCGCTGCGACGTCGGCGAGCGCCAAATAATTGCGGGCAGCTTGGATTACCTCCGGACCGCCGCTTACCAGCAGCGTGTTCGTGCGCGCGTCCACCGTAAACGACGTTGGGGGGATCACCGTCGCGAGCTGCTTGGCTAGGTCCTTGGGATCTGCATATTTGACCGGAAAGGCCACGCTTTGCGTCCCCACCCCGGCGGCGCCGAATTGTTTGACCAGGTCATCTGGGCTGCCGACTACGTAGACCGTCCGCACCTTGCGGTAGTCGAGGCCGTTTGCGCGCACGATGAGATCGAGCGCTTCGCGCAGCGGCACGCCGTGCAGCGAAACCGTCACAGCGCCCTTCACGCTTTGCGTCGTGATGATGTTCTCACCGCTTTGACGGGCCAAAATCTTCAAGACGTCCAGTATGTCGGCGTTTTTGACGTCCAGGCTTACATTGCGCTGCGGCGGAAACATTTGGACCATGTTGCGCGAAGCGCTTGCCACGGTCGCGCCCTTTTGCGTGCGCCAAACGGGGACTGCTTGGACTGCGTTCGAGGCGTAGCTCGGTTGCGAGCTGGCAAGGCCGCTCAGCGCAATAGCGCAGCCGAGCAACCCCGAAGACGCGAACCGAAGATGCGGGTACATGCGATTATCCCCCCAACGTGAAGTGACGCTCTTCTTTGGCCGTGGCGAGCGTGATAGAGCTATGTCCTATGCTAAGTACGCGGAAGGTGTTGGCGACGAGATCGCCCGGGTGCACGATGAACGATCGCCCAGCGGCCTCCACGATAGCGGTGAACCCATCGTCCTGCACTACGCCGCTGAGACGCACTCCGTCCCATATCGTGTGCGCGGGAGCCGGCAAGCCGGCCTTTGCGCCGGCTGGACCGCCGGCGGCGGGTTCGAATCCCGGCAACGTCGGGATGTTCGGGAAAGTCGACACGGCCACCATGGCCGGATTCTTAGCCGCATTTGCCGTCGCGTCGCTCGGCGAGCCCGCGCTGGGCGGTCCGAAGAGCGCTACGAAGGGATCTTTGCGGCCGGCACCCGGAATCGGCCGTGACCGCACTACCGGCACCGGTGTCGAGAGTGCGGCGGGAGGCGTAGCCGACAAAATGGCGGCTTTTTGCGGGGTGTTGATAGTACTCGTATCGACGGTGGTAGCGGTGCTTCCGCAGCCGGCCAGCCACACGATAGCCGCCGCAGTTGCGGTCAGGGAAAATTTCGACAGCATGTTTGCTAGCCTCCGTTGCCGCGCGCCGGCGCCGGCGCACCGGGCGCGGGGCTAAGCGTTTGCGGGTTGACAGCGCCGCCGACGTCGAGCTGATAAGCGACGAGCGGCAACATGATGTGAAGCTGCGGCACCTCGCCGACTGAGCTGGCTTTAGGAGTCAGCGTGAGATCGCCCACACCGACCAGCTTGGGAAAGCGGTTGAGGTCGCGCAGGAAGCGTTGCGCCTGGGCGTACGTGCCGTCGAGTTCCATGTTGATCGGAAGCTGGACGAACGAGCGATTGACGTACGCGATGGCGTTGGCGCGCGGGGAACCTGGAGCGGGAACCGGACCAGTCACCGCCGGGTTGGGCGGAGTGCCGGCCGAGTTAGAGGCCGGCCCGGCGACGGACCCCGAGCCTTCGGTCGCTTGGGCCACAGTGCTGGTCGTCGCGGAGTTAGCGCTTTCCGCACCCGCGGCCTTGGCGGCGCTCTTGAGCGGCGCACCGATGATCGGTGCATTGACTATCCCGCCCGGCGATGAGGCAGTGGGGCTAGGCGTCGCGCTTGCCACCGGCGCAGGCGCCGGAATCACCGACGTAACCGCCATGCCGTCGCGGCGCGCGAGCTGCTCGATCTGCTTGAGATAGGAAGGCACGTAAGCGCGGGGATCCGCCGTCAGTTCCACTCCCGACAGCCGCGACTGAATGCGCTTGGTCAGCGCTACGTACATCGGCTTCTGATCGGCAACGCGCTTGAGGTCGGCGAAGTTCTGCTGCAACGACGCGAGCTTGGCTTGGGAGACGCTCACTTGATTGACCTTGGGCTGGAGAATCGATAGCCAGCCGAACAGCCCGACCAGCACGATGATGCCGGCGACGAGCAGGTTGCGGTGCATAATCGTAAGGCGGAATTTCATCGGCCGGCCACCGCTGGACTCAGCAGGCCGACCATGGAGAAAGCAACATTGCCGCCCGAAGCCTGGGGATCGACGCTTTGCTTGGTGGTCGAGTTCAGCATCGCGTTGCCGAACACGGGCGATGAATCCAAGTTGAGCATCAGATCAGCGACGTCTCTAAACTGAGACGTCTTGCCTTGCAGCGCGACCGAACCACCGAGCGTCTGATGGCTGACGATGATATTGCTCAACCACACGCTCTGCGGAGTGACCTGCCCGATCGAGTTGAGTATCTCGGCGAGCTGCAACGGGCTCTGCTTGATGCGCTCCAACAGGTCGGCCTTGGCCTGCAGGTCGTTGGCTTGATCCCGCAGATCGTCCACTTCCTTGACCTGCGCCTGTTCCACCGCCACGCGCTGCGTCCAGCTGGCGATATCATCGTTGAGGTGGCTGATGCGCACGCTTTCGACAGTAGCGAAGCCGGCAATCGCTAGGATTTCGACCGCGATGATTGCCAGCCCAGCGCCCAGCACCCGATCGAATACGATCAGCGGTTGGCGCCGCGCGGACGGGAGCAGATTTATGTTTGTCACGCGGGTTGCCTCAGTTCCATACTCGGGCGGTTCATGCCGACGCTGCCAATAGCGGGGCTTGCGGAAGATCCCGGCGAGCCAACCCGCTGGCGACCATGAGCGCCGGCCCCAAGTCTCTTAGGTAATCGGCTGGGAAATCCGCAGGATTGTACCTAGCGCGGCTCAGCGGATCGGCGACGGATACGGGCAGGCCGAGCTCGTGGCCGAGGAAGGCGTCGAGATTGGCCAACCGGGCACTGCCGCCGCCCAAAATGACCGACTCGATCACCTCGCCGCGGAAGCGCGTGCGGAAATAATCCAGGGACTTATGGATCTCGGTCACCAGTTCGGTCAGCGCAGGAGTGATGACGTTGAAGATGCGCGTTATGGTCGGCGCTACGGGCTCGGTGTCGCGCTGCGATAGGATGGCCGCCTTTTCACGCTTTAGCTTTTCGGCTTCGTCAAGGGACACGTTCAGACCGGTGGCGATCGCCTTGGTGATCGCGTTACCGCCGATCGGAACGTTGCGGGTAAACGGCACGAACCCGCCCTTAGTCACGTTGATGCTGGTCGACGACGCGCCGACGTTTATGATGGCGATGTTGTGTTCGAAGTCCGCGTCGTCGGGCGAGAGCA
This sequence comes from Vulcanimicrobiota bacterium, assembly GCA_030853635.1. Taxonomy (GTDB): domain Bacteria; phylum Vulcanimicrobiota; class Vulcanimicrobiia; order Eremiobacterales; family Eremiobacteraceae; genus Mawsoniella. Next base: position 51,852 of record JALYUR010000007.1, read on the forward strand.
TCGCTCGGACCAGCGAGAAAGGTTCGACTTCGATGACCGCCGGCGTCAGGCTGACGTACTGCAGCGCCGCCACTTGCGACAAGATCAGATCGCGCTGAGCCGAAACGATCAGCACGTCCATATTTTGACCGTCTTCGCTCTTGCCTAGGATCTTCGCATCGATCTGCGCTTCGTCGACCGAGTAGGGCAGAAATCGCTCGGCCTCATACTTCGTCGAGCTGAGCAGTTCGCGCTCGTTCATCGCGGGCATCGTCACTTGGCGGACGACGACCGTGGGACCGCCGACCGCGCTGACCGTTTTTTTGGCCGTAAACGCTCCGTCGGCGATCAGTTGGCGCAGTGCTTCACCGATAAGCGGCGGGTCGGTGATGATGCCGTCTTTGATCGCATTGCCGGGAGTCGCGACCTTATGGACGTGTTCGAGGAGCGGCCCGCCCGGCGAGGGCACGAACTGGACGGCCTTGAGTTCGAAAGAGCCGAAGTCGATGCCGACGTAACTTTGTTTGTTGCCGCGGTTGAGCATTTTTCCGAAGAATGGCATTTGCGCCTTGATACTCCGCCGGTGATAGACCGGCAAATGAAAAGTGCCGGAATAGTCTGACATAGGCTACTATCGGCACGGGACGGTCGGTTACTTAGGAGATCAGCCGGCTGCCCGGTATCCCTAGCTCAACAGCGTTTGAAGCCGCTCGCAGTCGGTGATGACGATGTTGGCGGTCTTCATGTCGATCAGCTTTTCATCCCAGAACCGGTTGAGCATCCGATTGACGGTCTCGCGCGTAGTGCCGACCATGTTTGCCATCTCTTGATTGGTCAGGCGCAACGTCAGCCGCGTTCCGGCCTCCGTTTTTTCACCGAAGTTCTTCTCTAAATTGACAAGCAGCGAAGCCAACCGCGTGCGGATATCCTGATAGGCGGCGGCCTGCATCGCTTGGTTGGTGGCGCGCAGCCGCGCCGACAAGGCAAGCACGAGGCTCACTCCCATCTGCGGGCTCTTGCTCAATAGATGAAGGAAGTCTTCACGCGCTAGCACCGCGACGTGCGCCTCGCCGAGTGCTTTGATCGTGGCCGAGCGCGGCGACGCGTCGAGCACGCCCATCTCGCCGAAGAAATCGCCATCCTTCAGAATGGAAAGAATAGTCTCTTTACCGTCGTTGCTGATGCGCGTCACGGCTACGTTGCCGTGGATGACGACAAACAATGTGTCGCCCGGGTCGCCTTCGTAGACGAGGACGGCATGTTTGGAAAATTTGCGGGTCTGCATGAGCGCAGCCATGGCCGCCGTGTCAGCATCGCTGAATTCGGCAAACAGCGGAACCCTTTTGAGCACGGCTGCATCTAAAGTTTTCTCGGTCATTCGTTGCACTGCAATTTAGCCTCGAGCGCGTACGTTGTGCGCTGATCGGCACCATAGACGCCGAGGCTCGCACACTACTGATGTATCGGCATCCACGCTCGAAATGTAAAGCGGGTCCGCCACTGCCGGTTTGGCAACCTTACATCAGGGCGCTGATGAAACTGCGATAAGCTTCAAAAGGCCAAAGGATCGTCGCTGGGGCGAACGTTACCAGTAGCACGGCTAACACGAGGAATGGGCCGAACGGCAGTGCGTCCCTGCGGCCCCGTTTGCCGGCCGCCAAAACCGGCAACGCCAACAGCGATCCGACGACGAACGCGCTTGCGAACGCCGCAACGCTGCCCGCCAGACCTAAGTAAAGCCCCACAGCCGCAGCGAGCTTGACGTCGCCTAGCCCCATCCCGGCGCCGCGCGTCAGTACGTAGATGACGCCGAACA
>JALYUR010000010.1 GCA_030853635.1 Vulcanimicrobiota bacterium
GCGATGAGTCATCCGGGTCGGAGCCGCTGACCCAAGAATAGAAGGCCGCGTCGTAGCGCCCGCTTTGCAGTATGCCCCCTTCTTGGCCGGCGGCAAAGAACAGCGAAGCCGGGTAGTTCTTCACCGCCGCCTGGATGCCGATCTGCTTGAGTTCGGATTGCGCGAAATACTCCACCGCTTCCCCCGTCTTGCCGCCGGTCACGGCCGACAGGTTGAACGCCAGTTTGCGGCCCGCTTTTTGGCGCAGGCCGCCCGGTCCGACCCGCCAGCCGGCGGCGTCCAAGAGCTGGCGTGCTTTTTGCGGGTCGTAACCGTAATGCATGACGTTGGGCTCGTACGCCCACGAAAACGGCGGGACGTCCGAGTACGCCCGCACGTTCGCGCCGTGCGTCAGATCGCGGATGATCTTGTCCTTGTCGAGCGCGTAGTTGATCGCCTGGCGCACTCGGAGGTCGGTGAAAATCGGGTTTTTCTGGTTCAGGTCAAGATGCGAGAAGACGAGCGAAGGAGCGAGCTGCACGTTATAGTCGCGCAGCTCGCGCAGCTGCGGGTACAGGTTAGACGGCGCCCGAAACCAGGCGTCGATCTCGTGGGTCTTCAGCTGGATGAGGATCGTGTTCTCGTCCGGCACCGTGCGGTAGATGACGTGCGCGAGCTTGGGCGCTCCCCGCCAATACTGGCGATTGGCCTCGAGCTCGATGTGATCGCCGTGCACCCATTTGACGAATTTGAACGGCCCCGTCCCGATTGGATGCGCGTTGAAAGGGACGTGATTGATGTCCGGATAGCGAGCCAGCAGATGCGCCGGCAGCACCGGGTAAAGACCGCTTTCTCCAAAGAACGTCGCGACCGCCGGCGCGTAGATCTTCTTCAGATGGAAGCGAACCTCGTAGTCGCCGACGGCTTCGACCGACTTGATGTCGTCAAAACCTACCCGCGTCTGCAGATTGTTCTTGGGGTTGTTGATGGCGCCGACTGTAAACAAGACGTCGCGCGCGGTAAACGGTGCGCCGTCGTGCCATTTGACTCCGCGCCGCAGGTGATAGGTGATCGTGAGTCCGTCTTTGCTGATGCCGCCGTTGCGGGTGGTCGGCACTTGGGTCGCAAGCTCGGGGACGTAACGCATCTTGTCGTCGAGGTTGAAAAAGAAGCCGTAGATGAACATGTCGAGGTCCGTCCCGACCGCTTCAAGCCGCGTCAGCGGGTTAAGACCGCTGACCTCCTGGACGTCCGCGTAGCGCAATGTGCCCGGCACGCTGTAAGAACGGGCCGGACCGGACTGGACGCCGACCTTGGAACAGCCGAACGCGCAGGCAATGCAGCACGCGGCCGCCGCCGCTAGGACTTGGTTTCTCAAAAGCTGGTAGTCGCCGGCGCGTTGACGCTGATCGTGCCCGTCATGTCGGGTTGGATCAAGCTGTGATACGTCCACGTGCCTGGTACCGAAGCTATCCAGCTCCAGCGTCCGCCGTTAGGCGGTATAGGGCCAGAATCGAATGCGCCGATGGCCGTAGCCGTATGCGGCTGGCTGTCCTGATTTATCCAGGTTACGACCGTGCCGGCCGCAACCGTCACGTTTCCAGGCGAATAAGACCGGCTTCCGTTGTCGCCGGTGATCGCGATCGTCACAGCGCCCGACTTTGTTCCCGAGTTGCAAGCGGTGATCTGGGAGGCGACAAAAGCGACAAGCAGCACGGCCAGAATCGAGCGCCGCTTGGTGTAGCGCATGGGCCGACGGTTCTGCGGCAACGCGCCCTTCCCTACAGCGAGGCCCGGCGCAAGCGCCGGGCCTCAACTGTTGCATCCGCTCGAAATCAGATGGCCGCCGACTCGCGCTGGCGTCGCGTCTGATGCGTGCCCTCGGCGAATTCTTCAATCATCTTCGCGTTGAACGCCGGGATGTCATCGGGTTTGCGGCTGGTCACAAGACCGTGATCCACGACTACTTCTTCGTCGACCCAACGTGCGCCGGCATTTTTCAAATCGGTCTTGATCGATTCAAATGAAGTGAGCTTGCGCCCACGCACCGCATCCGCCTCGATCAGCGTCCACGGGCCGTGACAGATCGCCGCGACCGGCTTGCCCGCGTCCACGAAGCTCTTGACGAACTGCACGGCCTTGGGATTACGGCGAAGCTTGTCCGGATTCATCACCCCGCCGGGCAACAGCAGCGCGTCGTAGTCTGCGGGTTGCGCCGAATCCAGGGCCACATCCACTTTGATGCTGTCTCCCCACTGCGTCTGGTTCCAGCCTTTGACCT
>JALYUR010000013.1 GCA_030853635.1 Vulcanimicrobiota bacterium
GTGTCGACGCCATCGTCGTCCACTAAAGCGGCGGTTGCCAAAACGTCGCGCCGGGCGCGCGTCAGTGCGACGTACCACAGCGATGCTTCTTCGCGCAGCGAGTCGTCAGCGCGCTGCAGCTCCGGCAGCCGCTTGGCGATTAGGTCCCCCCAAACACTTGGCCGCGACCGCATCGGCAAAATCCCTTCGACGCATTGCGGAATCACGACGAAGTCGAACTCGAGCCCTTTGGCGGCATGGATCGACATGACGGCCACACCGTCGGTTTGCGGGCCCGTCGACTGGGTGGGATCTGCGATCAACGAGACGATTTCATCGACGCGCTCCAAGAAGGCGGCCGTCGTCACCGGCGGTTCGCCTAAAGCCAGCGCCACGCTCGTCATGTCGTCGGCGGCCTGAACGAGTGCCGACAGGCGTGCCGGCGAAGCGAGCGGGTCGAAACCAGGAACGTTGCGTGCGGTACGGATGGGCTCCAACAAATCGAGTTCTCGCGCTACGGCGCGCAACACACCGGAACACTCGTCCGCGCAAGCATGCGATCTGGCGATCCGTTCCCACGCTGCATCGAAGTGGCGCAAAGTCATGCGGCCGCGCGGCGCTTTGGCTCTCACGGATAGCGGATTGAAGCCCACGACGGGATTCGTCATCAGCGCCCGCTTCAGCGCTTCGTCACCGGGGTGTTGGAGCAGGTCCAACGCGCGCAGCACTGCATTGATCAAACTGTCGTCGTGGAAGTTGTCTGTGGGCCGCGCGGCGACGACGATTTCGCGCGTCTCCAACGCCTGCGCTACGAGGGTTTGATAGGGGGCGTTGGAGCGCAGCAGGACCGCGATAGAGCCGGCCCCAAAGTCGCGCCGCCGTCGTTGAATGGCCTCGCAGATGTACTCGACCTCGTCGTCGATCATCGTCGCCTTGACGAAGCGCACGGATCCGCCGCCCGCGGGGTCGTCGGCCTTGGTCAGCGAGGCTTCGGACAAAAGCGGCGTCTGGTTGGCGACATCGAGAACCGCTTGCGCCGACCTGCGGTTTAGCGTCAGCTCCAGCCGCTCGCAGCCGAACCACTGCTCGGCTTGCTCGATATTTTGCGGCGACGCGCCGCGGAAGCGGTAGATGGACTGGTTGATGTCGCCGACAAAGCACAGCTCAGGCACCGGCGGCCGGCCTTGCGGATCGGGGCCTGCCAAGATTTCCAACAACCGCAGCTGCATGCGGTCGCTATCTTGAAACTCATCCACGAGGATATGCGCGAAAGGCCCCCGCGCGGTAAGCCAGCGCGATCCGGCGCTAGCCGAATCACCGAGTGCCTCAACCGCATCGGTTACGAGATCGCGGAAATCGGAGAGGCCCAACGCGGACCGCTGTCGTTCCATGGCGGCGTAAAGGGCCGCCAAGTCCCCAAGGCGTCCCCCAGGGGCGGCCTCCGCGAGCCTGTGCGCGCTGATACCTTGACCCTTGAGCGCGGCGATGGCGTTCAAAGCATCGACCGCAAAGGCAGAGCTGCGGGCGACTTGGGGGCTGATCGTCGACAGGCTGACCTGGCCGAGCACGCGCTGCCACAAGACGCGTTCTTTGACCGGCGTCAGCAACTGGCGTCGCCGGTAGCGCCCGCCATCCCCGTCGAGTAGCCGCGCGCAAAAGCTATGGAAGGTCTTGACGAAAAGTTCGGGCGCGGCGAAACCTTCCGAGCGGCGCTGGCCCAGACGCATCAGAATCCGGTCGCGCATCGAATCGGCGGCGCGGCGTGAAAACGTGAGCACGAGGATATCGCTCGGGCTTATGCCGTCATCGACGACGATCGATGCGAACCGCCGCGCCAGGGTCTCGGTCTTCCCCGTTCCCGGGCCGGCGAACACGAGCACGTGGCTGCCGCGATGGTCGATGACGCGCTGTTGTTCTACGGTGGGCGCAAAGCTCTGCATCGGGCGAATTCGTTCCCTGCCCACGGGATTTTACTTGCCGAAAGGTGTAGTCGCATGGAACGGCTCATCTGCTAGACCGCCGTTTGAGGTCGCGTCGTGGCTTTGACTCGCAATCTGTCGTGCATCGCCGTTTTGTTAGGCCTCGCGTCGTTCAACAGCATCGCGGCCGCAGCTGCTGCCCAGTCCAAACCGGATGACACCGAAGCGACGTTCATCGCGGGCGTCCAGCAGAAGATGCTGGAAAAATACCCGACCGCCGCGGTTGCGGTGCGTGCCGGATTCTTCCAGATGACTGGGGTCGACGAAGATGCGACCGCCGTCTACTTCGATCATAGCTTTAGGGGCGTGGACCCGGCTCACCCCAACTTTTTGTGGTTCGATCGGCACGGCCAGCTCGTGGGCTTGGACTACGAAGTCCCCGTCGAATCACATCCGCGGCCGCCCGGGCACAGCGCCTTCCCGGTGCAGCCGGGTCGCTGGACGACGGTACGCGCGCACGTGCATTTCGCCTATCGGGTAGAGGGCGGGCCGGTGCAGATGCGGGGCGCGCGGGTGCGTGACAATCTGACCGGCGCATCGATCAGCGCCGCGCAGCTGCATGCCGACGGCCTTTTACCGGCCGGGGCCAGGCTGTTGTGGGCATACTACCATCCGACGTGCTGGGATTTGGGCTTTTGGCTCATCCCTAACCCTAACGGGCCGTTCGCTCAGCGTAATCCCCTGGTCCGCTAGTCAGTCCGCACCTTGCACGACGCGCGTCCCCGACAGCCGGTCGTAGATCGGCATTCCAAAAAAGACCGAAGCGAGCAGCGGCACGACGCTGACCGCCGAGAGGGCGGCCAGCGTATAGCGGACGGCGGCACGCACGCCGTTGACCCGGCCGAATCGACTGGTTACGACCCGTAATCCGACGACCATCATGCCCAAGGTGCGCCCCGTGAGCGTGACTAGTATCGCGCTATACACGGCAAGCACGATGAGGGTCCCGAACGTTACGTCGGCGAGGCTCACGACCGTTGCGATATGTGCGCTCAGCCAGTTCAAGGCCGGAACTGACTTCACGATCGACGCCATTCCGCGCACGTCGGCAGGCTTGACCGATGCGTTGACGTCGACGAACTTGCCATGGGTGTTCACGCCTTGGACGATCACGTAATCGAGGAGCACCGCCGCCGCTCGCGCCACCC
>JALYUR010000037.1 GCA_030853635.1 Vulcanimicrobiota bacterium
TCGTTATGGAGCTGCGCAGGCTTGAAGATCGTCGTCAGCGTCAAACAAGTGCCCGACACGAATGCGGAAAAGGCGTTCGACTCAGCGACCAAGCGTCTCAACCGGACGAGCATCGAAAATGTGCTCAACCCGTTTGATGAGTACGCGATCGAAGAAGCGCTGCGCATTCGCGACGGGCTGGCCGACGGCAGCACCGTCACCATACTGACCATGGGCCCGGAAAGCGGCCGCGAGATCGTGCGCAAAGCGCTGGCGATGGGAGCCGACGACGCGGCGCTGTTGTCCGACCCAGCACTGGCCGGCAGCGACGCGATGGCTACATCTTATGCCTTGGCTCAGGCGCTCAAGAGCATCCGGTTCGACCTGGTGCTGACCGGCACGCAGAGCACGGACGCAATCTGTTGCGTGGTGCCGGCCGCCCTGGCCGAGTACCTCAAAGTCCCATGCCTGACGTACGCGCGAAAGGTCAGCGTAAGCGGCGGTCAGGTCGAGATCCAACGCGACATCGAAGGCGGCTGGGCAAAGGTCACAGCGCCTTTGCCCGCGCTGGTTTCCGTAGTCAAAGGCATCAACGAGCCGCGCTACCCTTCGCTTAAGGGCATAATGGGCGCGAAGAAGAAAAACATCGAAGCTTTAACGGTCGCCGGGATCGGTGCGGAGGGATCACAGGTCGGCGATCCGGGCAGCCGGACGCAGGTCCAGCAATGGGTAGCTGCCGGTACTCGGGAGAAGGGCCAAGTCATTCCCGTAGCCGACCCCCATGAGGGGGCCCGAGCCATCCTGGACTTCCTCATCGCCAAGAAGGTCATCTAGCGGATGAACTGCGTGCTCGTCTTCGTCGAACATGATGCGGGCGCCGTCCGCCGCACCGCTCTCGAGATGTGCACGAAGGGGGCCGACCTGGCCAAGGATTTAGGCGTCGATTCGGCCGCCCTGGTGTTGGGCGCCGGCGCGGGCGCGGCCGCGGAAAAGCTCAAGTTAACGCCGATCGCCAAAATCTACGCCGCCGACGATCCGCTTTTCGACCGCTACCTGCTGGACCCGGCGGTCGATGCGCTGGAGACGCTGCTCAAGCAAACCGGTCCATCGATCGTTCTGTTTCCATCTACCAATATGGCTAAGGACCTCGCAGCCCGGATCGCCGTTCGGATGGGTGCCGGCGTCATCACCGAAGCCAACGAGATCGTCGCCAAAGACGGCGCCCTAGCGGTGGAGTCTCCCAAATTCGGCGGGTCGATCATCACGACCATCGGCTTGAAGGGGTCCGACTACGGCATCATAGTCTGCAGGTCTAACAGCTTCAAGGCGCGCGAAGAGCCGGGCAAGGGCGAGATTGCTGCGTTGCAGCCGCCCCATGATGCCAAGTACTCGGCCGAGGTGCACGAGCGCGCCGCAGAAGAAGCGGGAAAGATTGGCGTCGAAGAAGCAACGGTGATCGTCTCGGGCGGTCGCGGGCTTGGAGGACCGGAGCATTTCGACATAATCGAAGCGCTCGCCGACGCATTGGGAGGCGCCGTCGGGGCCTCGCGGGCCGCGGTCGATGCGGGTTGGATCGGGCATGCCCACCAAGTCGGCCAGACCGGCAAGTCGGTGACTCCGCAGCTGTACATAGCGTGCGGCATCTCCGGTGCGATTCAACACAAGGTCGGGATGCGCAGCGCCAGCACGATCGTAGCGATAAACAAGGACGCATCCGCGCCGATCTTCGATTTCTGCGATCTAGGAGTGGTCGGAGATCTGTTCGCCATCGTGCCTGAGCTGACCAAGCTCGTCAAGGAACGCAAGGGCGCCGCGTAGCGTTTTCTTGAATAGCCTGGAAAGCTTCGCTAGGAGAAATCGTTGCGCCCTATCATAGCAGCGGCTTTAGTCTGCGCCGCGCTCGCCGCGTCGCTCGGCAGCACGCGACCCGCGGCGTTGGCCCGACCGCACGGCGCACCATCGCCAAGTCCTTCGCCGACCGGCTCGCCGACGCCGACTCCGCAAGAGCGGATCGCCACTTTGAGCCAGACCGTCCGCGACAATCCTAACGATCGCGGCGCGCGCGAGGAGCTCGGCGTGCTGTTCATCCAGACCGGTAAGCCCGTCGAGGGCCGCGACCAGCTAGAAAATGCGGCCCGGCTGGGAGCTGAAGATGCGCAGATATGGTTTTACATCGGCGTCGCCGATCGCGAGCTAGGAGACGCACCCGATGCGGTTGCGGCGTTGGAACGCGCCGAAAACCTAGATCCCGGCAACCAGGCCGTTTTGAGCAACCTCACCGACACCTACCTGCAGCTCGGCCGCGTCGACGACGCTCGGCGCATGGCCAAACGCTCGATCCAGCTGCATCCGAAGGACGCGTTCGCGTACGAAGCTTTAGCGACCGTGCTTCTGAGCGAGGCCAAGTTCGACGAGGCGCGGACTAATTTGCAGCAGGCGCTTGCGATCGATCCCAAAGACGTGCACGCTAAGATATTGCTGGGCCGTTCGTACCTCGGCCAGAAGAACCCGAACTTCTCCGCGGCGATCGCTCAGTTCGACGCGGTCCTGGCGACGGATGCCAAGAACGTCGACGCCCTCGGGGCAAAGGCCGATGCGCTCGGCCAGAAAAACGACGTGGCGGGAGCCGTTGCGGTGCTGCAGCAGATCGTCAGCCTGCAACCGGACAGAGTGGATGCGCAGGACAACATCGGCGCTCTGTATCTGTCCAAGAACATGCTGCCTCAAGCGCGCGCGGCATTCGATCAAGCCGTCAAGGATCACCCGAAGGCTCCCGAACCGTACGCCCTGCAGGCCGAGTACGATGCCAAGCATCGCAACTACACCCAAGCCGCCAAGGAGTTCGAGTCCGCTCTGGCGATCGATCCCACGAACGCGCGGCTGCTTTTCGACTACGGTCGCTTGCAGCTGCTCGCCAAGCAGAACTTTAAAGCCCAAGATGCCTTTAGCAAGATCTTACGCCAGCAAGCCAACGATCCAGAGGCTACTTTTTGGTTGGCTCAGACCTATGCCGCCGAAAATCAGTGGCCCCAGGCGCGGGACGAGTACCGCCGCGCCTTCGAGTTGTCGCACGGCTATCAGGCGCTTTTCGGCCTGGGCGTCGCCTTCTATCATCTCAACGATTTCAAGAGCGCTCGGGACGCATTCGGCGCGTTGGCGGCTCATCAAGATCGCAATCATCCGGACCCGCAGTTGTGGTTCGCGCTCGGTGAAACCGAACGCAAGCTGGGCGAGCGCAAAGGGGCCTTGATGGCATATAAGCGTTTCTTGAGTTACGTGCCGGCAGGCGCGGTCGCCGACAAGGTGCGGTCCTACGTGAAACAGCTCGCAAGCAGCCCGCAGCGGAGCCGTTAACGCTACAGGTTCTTTTCGACCGGCGCTTTCTCGAGCATCAAAGCGGCCCCGGCCATCCCGAACGCCCGGATCGCATCGAGTCCTTAATCGAAGGACTAGCCGCCGGCGGTTGCACCGTCAAGGCGGGCGCGACCTGGCCCGCCGCTGACACGTCAACGCTTTCGACCGTCCACGAACCGGCATACGTTCAAGCTGTACGCCGATTCTGTCAGTCTTTGGCCGCTGAGCACGCAATCGCGCGGCTGCCGAGTGGGGACACTTTCGTCTGCGCGACGTCGTATGAAATCGCTTGTCTTGGCGCCGGCGCCGCGATCCAGGCGGTAAAAACGGCGCGGGTGGAGCAGCCGGTGCTTGCGCTCGTGCGGCCGCCAGGGCATCATGCCGAGCCGGCTGCAGGCATGGGCTTTTGCGTCTTCAGCAACGCCGCGCTCGCGG
>JALYUR010000073.1 GCA_030853635.1 Vulcanimicrobiota bacterium
CGGTAAACTCCGACGCGGTCCGTTTCCACGAAACCGAACCGCCGGTAGAGCTTGGCCCCAGCTTCCGTCGCGTCGAGCAACATCGTCCGGGTGCCGCATTGCTTGAGTTTGTCGACTAGCCGGAGCATCAGAGCATTGCCGACCCCGAGGCGCTGAGCTTTGGGGTCCACCGCCATCATGCCGATGTAGGCGACTCCATCGTAGTCGGCGGCGGTTACGATGCCGCATAGCTCGCCTCCCAGATCGGCGACAATCCAGTCAGCGGGCGCGACGGCGACGCGCTGCTCGATGGAAAAATGATCGGTAGGCCGGCCGTAAGCCTCCGCTAAAACGCGCTCCGCCTGCGGCACATCGCGCAGCTCGATCGCGCGTACGCGGATCATCCGCGCAGCGTCGCAGCGTAACCTGGGATCACCGTGAAAGTCGGATGACGTCGCTCGGACAGCCGATCACCTGAACGCTGATCGAGTTCAGGCTCTCGATCGTAATCGACACGGAGTTGGGTTCGTGGATGACGCGGGTGCCCGGCGAGCAAAGTTGCGACCACGAACCGTTGCCGGCCGGCACGAATCCGTAACCAGGCACGAGCGTCGCGACGACCCGTCCGCCGCCTTGGCGGATGTTCACTCGCAACGGCTGCCCGCGATGGATTCCCGACCACAAGCCGTTGAGGTCGAACTTCGGCTGCGCTGTGGGTTTGGGCGCTCGCATGACGGGCGGTATCTGAAGTGGCGGCCTTTTGACCGTACCGCGCTGGTTGGCTGGGCCGACCCGAACGTCATCGAGCACGGGGCCGTTCCAATTGCCAGGCTCGTCAAGGCTATAGAACTGCAAAGTCGTTTGCGGCGTCGCTGCGCGAAAAATAAAGGACTCCGTCAGCCACCCCATGGCCTCTCTCGAGTGACCGCTGACGTCGAAAGCGAATCGAAACATCTGCCGACCGACGCTGACGCCTAGGAGTTTGACGCGCGGCGGACCCTCGGGGTTGCCGGCCAGGTCGAAGCGCACGGCGTACCACTGACCGGGGACCGTGCGCAACGTCTGGGCGACCCCGCCCGGGCCGGGCGTTCCATCCAAGTCAAGGCTGCGCGACCCGTCGGATGCCCGCCAGTACGCACCGACGTAATCGACGGCACCGTGCACCTGCCAGCCGAGGATCGCAGCGGAGCCCGAATACAGCGGTATCCAGCTCTGCGCCAGGTTACCCGATTCGAAACTGCCATTGACGACTAAGTTAGCGCTTTGCGGCACGGACTGCGCCGCTGCGTGCTGAGCCGCCGACAACAAGAGCACGAACAAGGCGCTGAGCGCCTTAGGGAATTTCAAAACGCTCAGCGTGGCCTCTCCTTCGCGCCGCGGCGCGGCATTGGTCGCAGTCTGCCTTCTACCCCATGGGCCGGGAGTCGGAAACGTCGACTGCGAGCGCCCGGCTGGATGTCGCGGTCAGCTCAAAGCGGCGGCGGCAAGTAGCGGCCGTATTGGAACGCCTCAGCGTCGCCTTCGAGTATCCAGGTCGACCCTTTCTCCCAGCGCAGCGCCTGCTCGGCGGCCATGCCCGACTTTGCCAAAGCGCTGAGCACATCGCCGACGACATCGCCATGGCTGCACAGCACGGTCGGCTTTGCGGCGCAAGCGCGCAGAAAAAGCAGCGCCCGGTTTGGATCGGCGCCCTCTCTGAGCGAGTTGGACACCTCGACCGTCAAGCCGCGCTGTTTGGCCAACGGCGCGACGGTCTGGACGCAGCGCAAATGCGGGCTCGAGACGACTCGAGCGATCGAAAATGCCGCCAACCGTTCGATTAGTTGGGTCGCCTGTTTGCGCCCGCTCTTGGACAGCGGGCGGTCGCTGTCGCGTCCCTCCCACTGCGATCGATTGCCGGCTTTGGCATGCCGCACGAGATAGATTCTTGCTGTGACCTGACCGGGCAAACGCGGCTGATTGTTACGCGCGCTCGATGCGGCCTTGCCCGGACCCTCAAACGTCGACCCAAGCGTGCGCAACAACTGTCTGTCGTATTTGTACGACAGTAGTTTGAGCGCCCGCGAGAGGGTGACCCACTTTAGCTCGTCCACTTCGCGGCTGACGGCGAACTGCCCATCGAGCGGACGCATCAGCCAGTAATGGACTATCTTGGAGCGTCCGCGCCGATCCGTGTATCGCGTACTGCCCAGCGACCGCTCGAGGCGGCAGCGAATTCCCGTCTCCTCTTCTACTTCGCGCAGCGCGGTCTGCTCTTCGCTCTCTCCGGGTTGGACTTTGCCTTTAGGAAAAGTCCAATCGTCGTACGACGGCCTGTGCACGAGCGCTATCTCCGCAACGCCGGCGGGCTGCGTGCGCATGATGACGCCGCCGGCGGCTCGGACCGTCAAATCTCGAGCCACCTGCGCCGCCGCTTGCGCGCCAGCGACCGCCATGCATCGCGCCACGAATCTTGGCCGCTGCGGATACTGCCCGAGGCAACGCCCGCCAGCTGGCCGGCGTCGAAAGCCAGACGCGCGTTCGAGCGAAATTCTGCCAACAGCTTGCGTTCCACCATCGCATCTCGGCCGTTGCCGAGCACGTCTTGCAAAGCGGCCGCCTTACGGGCAAACTCTTTGGCATCCTTTCCAGCTACCGGCACGAGCGCCTCGGCCCCGTAGCGGCAGCGCTTTGCGCGGATACGTATGCGGTGAAGATCATCGTCGCTGGGCTGGGCGGGGAGTGCGTCGACCGCTTTGCAGAGTCTTCGCCAATCGGCTGCCGCCAAACCCACCAGAACTTGCGCGGCCGGCTGGTCCGCATCGAGCGGGAAAAGCCGCGGAGCTCGCGCCGCATCGACTAAGCGCTCCAGCAGATCGACGTACGCAGATCCGCGCATGGACTCGTGTAAGCCGCGCAGACCCGACGCTCGGCGTTCGTCAAAATAGCGCAGCAACGCGCGGCGGGGGCCGGCCGCCAAACCGAGGCCCTCCATGTCGGCTCGCACGCGCGCGCTGACGACATCCGCGTCGCGGACCGTGCCTAGCTGCGAAGCTAGCTCGCGGAGCGCTTCGCGCAACGAGCCGGCCCAGGCTGCCTCGAACAGCGGCGAAAACGTCCGCAGGTAAGAGCGCATGTGGCGCAACGCTACCCGCGCACGATGGACCGGCTCGGGGTCATGGCCCAAGCGGATGCCCGCGTCTTGGCGAAGCACCTGGATGACGGCGTCCGACAGAGCAGCCCGCAAGACCGCGCCGGCCGTCGCACCGGCATCCACCGGCACGCTTTGCAGTTCCGGCGGCGATGCCGCTTGGGGGCCAAGGGCACGCACCACTTTGGGCGTTGGATCAACCGACCCCGCGCCGGCATCGCGCAGCCGAGCCACGACCCGATCGACGAGCTCGTTGGAGGGATGCTCCCCGAGTTCCACTTCCAGCTCGCGAAAGCGCAGCGCGGTCTTGCGGCCAACGAGAACGGAGACTACGTCGTCGGTGATCGTCGTCAAACGCCGTCCCGCCGCGTCGTCCAGCATCGCGCGATGACGGATGGTCTTCAACCGGGCGACCTGGACGATGCTTTGGCCGCGCAAGTAGGCCGTCAGCAGATCCAGCGCAGGCTTGGGCGGGTCGCTTTGGCCGCCCGCGAATTCGTGTTCCGCTCGGACTATTAGGGGTCCATCGTAACCTTGGGGCAGCTTCAACGTCCAGCCCTGCCCTCGCCGGTAGCGCAGGCTGCACCCCCAGCGCGCCAGGCGCAGATCCGCCGTGTCGTAGTAGACGGTGAAGAGCGAAGCGCGATCGACCGCAATGCGGTCTACCGAAGGATCGAGGCCGTCGAATTCGGGCAGCCGAAAGGCGGCCGGCGCCGCCATCTTAATCTCGCGTTCAATCACCGGGAACGCTGCGAACGGCTGCGCGCGTCAGCGCGAGCTCTTGGAGCCGCTCTTGACTGGACAGCGCGGCTTGGTCGGCGTTGCTCGTCCACGACCCGTCGTTGTTGAGCACCCAAGCGGCCGCGCGTTCGTCGAGATCCACATCGAGAATTTCTTTGAGGCGCTGCTGCAGGGCCGGATCGCTGACCGGCAGAGCCGCCTCGACACGGCGATCTAGGTTGCGCGGCATGAGGTCCGCCGAACCGATGAAATATCGCGGCGGGCGGCCGTTGCCGCCGAAGTATAATATGCGCGAGTGCTCCAGAAAGCGGCCCAAAATCGAGCGCACGCGGATACGATCGGAGGTTCCGGCAAGGCCCGGTACTAGACAGCAGATGCCCCGCACGATCAGATCAATGTCCGCGCCCGCGCGCGAGGCGGCGTAAAGCGCTTCGATGATCTCGGGATCAACGAGGTTGTTGACCTTCAGGATGATGCGGCCGTGCGCTGCGCTCTCCCGGCGGATGAGGTCGAGCAGAGCGGTTCGCATATTGACCGGCGCGACCAGCAGCTTGCGGTATGACGAGTGACGGCTGTAGCCGGTGAGGACGTTGAACAGGTCGGTAAGATCCGCACCCAACTCCCGATCCGCCGACATCAGACCGACGTCTTCGTAAACGTTGGCGGTGCTCGGATTGTAGTTTCCGGTGCTGACGTGGCTGTAACGGCGGATGCCGTCTTTGGCTTGACGCACGACGAGCGCGATCTTCGCGTGCGTCTTGAGCCCAACAATACCGTAAACGACATGCACCCCGGCTTCTTCCAGCACGCGTGCCCAGCCGATATTGGCCTCCTCGTCGAAGCGAGCCGTCACTTCGATGACCGCTACGACTTGCTTCCCAGACTCCGCGGCGCGTATCAACGACCGAATTATGGGGCTTTCTGCGACCGACGTGCGGTAGAGCGTCTGCTTGATGGCCATGACCTGCGGATCGCGGGCCGCCTGGCTCAAAAACGCCTCGACCGATGTACCGAACGAGTCGTACGGATGATGCACCAAGACGTCGCCGCCATCGAGAACTTGGAAGATGTCGGGAGCTTTCTCGGTCTCGCGCGCGGCAAGCCGAGGGCCGGTCAGCGGGGTCCAGGGTCTGAACTTGAGCTCCGGGTGCTCGAGATCGTACAGCGACCACAACCCGCCCAGGTCGAGCAGACCATCGACGGCATACACATCCGATCGCTCGACTTCGAGCTCGCGCAGCAGCAAGCTGCGCACATCTTCGGGCATGCTGGAGTGCACTTCGAGCCTGACGGCGCGCGGAGACCGCCGCCGCAATTGCAGCACCGTCTCGACCGCTTCCAGCAGATCCTCGACGTCATCTTCTGCCAGAGCGAAGTCGGTATGCCGAGTCACGCGGAATGCGTAGTGGCCCAGGATGTGCATGCCGGGAAAGAGCGCCTGTAGGCGGCCGGCGATCAGCTGCTCGACCGGGATGAACC
The DNA here is from genome assembly GCA_030853635.1 of Vulcanimicrobiota bacterium. Lineage (GTDB taxonomy): Bacteria > Vulcanimicrobiota > Vulcanimicrobiia > Eremiobacterales > Eremiobacteraceae > Mawsoniella. The sequence continues at coordinate 5,330 of JALYUR010000073.1, forward strand.
GCTCTTCGTCGGCAAACTCGATGAAGCGCGGGAGCAACGGTGGAACCTTGACGCGCGCGATGCGCGATTGCCGGCTGAGCGAATCCTTGATGACGACGACCAGATTGAGCGACAAGTTCGAGATGTAGGGGAACGGATGGGCCGGGTCCACGGCCAGCGGCGTGAGAACCGGAAATATCCTTTCCTGAAAGACGCGGTCCAGATCGGCGCGATCCGCCGCGTCGAGCGAGCCGTGCTCGACGATGCAAATGCCCTTTTGCGCTAGTGCCGGCAGCAGCTCGTCGCGGAACAGACTCGACTGTATAGCGACGAGCTCGTCAACGCGCCCACGCACGGCACGCAATTGACTTCGCGTCGATTTTCCGTCAGACGACACTCCGCCCGGGCCGACGGTCAGTTGCTCCTTCAAAGCGGCAACGCGAACCTGGAAGAACTCGTCGAAGTTGCGGCTGAAGATCGCAAGGAACTTAGCGCGTTCTAGCAACGGGAGTTTCTCGTCCTGGGCAAGCGCTAGAACCCGAGCGTTGAAGTCAAGCCAGGAAAGTTCGCGATTGAGCAGCGCGGCTGGAGCCGATGAGATCACGCTAGAGGATTCGCTATTTAAGCGAGTTTATCCGCCGCTCCGCGACGCGGCGGCGTGCGCGGGCCCAGTTCGATGACTTCCACGTCGCCTATTTTCGACGCCGCAACGGTGAACCGAACGAGCGTCCTGACCCGGTGAAATCCCGCCTTGCCGGCAGCACCTGGGTTGACCACCAGCATGCCGCTACGCTTGAGATCGCGCATGATTCGCAGTACGTGCGAGTGGCCGCAGACGAACAGACGCGGGGCGTCCTGTTCGAGCAGCGATCGTACGCGCCGGTCGTAGCGGCCAGGGTAGCCGCCGATGTGCGTCATCCAAACGTCGACGCCTTCACACTCGAAACGCAGGTCGAGCGGAAAGCTCTCTTTTAGCTGCGGCGTGTCGATGTTGCCGTAAACACCCTTGAGCGGTTTGTAAGCGCATAGCCGTTGGGCCACGCCCTCGCCGAAATCTCCGGCATGCCAGATCTCATCGCAAGCGGCGAAGTACTCGAAGACACGCGGGTCCAGTTCACCATGAGTGTCGGAAAGCAGTCCGATGCGTTTCAACTACCTGGGCGCGGCGCCATGATCTTCGCCAGCATATCCGGCTTGTTGGCGATGCGGACCAGATGCGGATAACGCAAGCCGCCTCGATAACTGAGGTCGTAAGTGGCATACCACTTGTTGCGTTCGCCAAGCAGGCTGATCTTCGCGGATGCCTTGGCGGCCGTCTTGATGGCGTACTCCAAGCCGTCGCTTGAATAAGACTGACCGTTGACCGCGGCGATCTTCATGCCCGGCGCGACGCCGGCGGCAAACGCCGCCGAACCCTGGCGCACGTCTCGGACGCTCCCGTCATCGTCGACGTTGATGCCGATCGAGTACCAGAAGTTGGCGCCGTGGTCCGCCGAGTTTTCCGCTTCTATGAAGTCGTTGGGCTTGGAAGTGTAAACCAGCTTCCAACCGGAGCGCGCCAGTTCGTCGGTCGGCGGGTGCAGACTGGCTGCGTAGACGTACCGTTGAAAGAAGCCGTGCCAGTCGTACGGCAGCACTTGGCCGAGCAGCCGTTCCACGTCGTCGCGCGTATAGGTGACGGTGATCGGCCCGGTTGTCGGGGGCCCGGCGAAAAGATGGAGGAAGTCATCCAAAGACTTTCGTCCACCGGTGCCATCGCGGATGATCGTGTCTGCATCCAGCCACATAAGCTCGCCTTCGGTGTAAAAGTCGCCGGCCGCGCGGCGCAGGGACGGGTAGTCGCCTTCCGCTTGGTAGAGATACGGAGCAGAAGTCGTCAGATCTATCAACGGCGTCGTCTGACGTCCGGGTTCGTAGTCCATTTTGGCGTAAACGGTAGCTAGATACTCGGGATACTGCTTGGGCTTGCGGATGCCGGCGCGGAAGGAGAGCAGATCGCCCAGATATTGATTCATTCCTTCGTAAATCCAGAGCAGATCCGTCTGCATCGGGATCTGGAAATTGGCGGTCGTCAAATCCGCCGGCCGGCGGTACTTCCCGTTCCACGAATGCGAGAACTCATGCGTCAGCAGGTCGCCCGCGGCCAGTTGCTGCCGCGGATTGGTGAGAAAGTCGTCCGACGCCCGGTCGTCGCTGCTTTGGTGATGCTCGATGCCCTGAAAACCGATGGCGTCGCTGAGCGTCAACAGCGAGTGGTAGACGTTCCAATGCCTTGCACCGTAAAGCCTGAGCCCTTGCGGCACCGTGGCTTTGTACGCTTTAACGACGTCTCCGGCGACGTCGAGATCCTGAGGCCGGTCAGCGAACAGGTCGAGTTGTGCGGTCGCCCCTGCACCCGACCATTCGGGGACATGCTTGACGTAAGCGCCGCAATCCAGCGGTGAATCGACGAGCATGGCGAGCGTGGTCTGCGCGAAGCCGATGCGCCCGCCGCTGCGCCTATCGACCAGCAGGGCAGTGCCGTAATCCCAGCCGCGCGGTAAGACGATGCTCGCTTTGGCAAAGACTTCATGCGATTTAGTGTTCGCTTGATAGAGCAGAGCACGGTTCCAGTTGACCACAGCTACGTTTCTCGTCGCCATGACATCGCCCGGAGCGTTGAGCAAGACCGTGAAGTCGGCGTCTAACTCGTCGACGCCCGCCGGGACATCGATATGGAACGCGTACATGTCGACGTTATCGCGGCGCCACCCAAGCGCACGGCCTTGGGCGCTGAACCTCAGGGCGGCGATGTCGTGCAAAGGTCCGGTGGGGCCGTGTTCGCCGGGAATCCACTTGGGATAGACTAGCGTGAAATCCCCCGGTTTGGCCGGAATGCTGAGGTGCGCGAACATCAAGCCGCGGCCCGCTTGGCGTGCGTCGAGTTCCAGCGTCATGGGGTGGACCGCCGTCGACAGCGACGAAGTGTTGGCGAATTCGTCTTGGGCGCGAGTCGGCAGTCCGGCCGCCGTCACCCCGACCAATGCAGCGGCGGCAAGCGCCCAAACAAAGCGATTCATCGACCTTCCTTCACCGGGGCGTTTCTCCGCCCCGCCGGGGCTCGCCTAGCGCCGCTCAGCCTGGAACCGGCGGATGTTTAGATCGCAAATCGCGGGGCAAAAGTGCAAACATGAAAAAGCACTTAATTCGCGCGCTTAGCGTTGTGGCCCTGAGCGCCGGACTTCTCATAATGCCACTATCCTCCATCTCGCTCGGCCAGCCAGCTACGACCGCGCCGGGGATGACCAGCGCTACGGCGGCACCCGGCGTTACGACGACAACCGACACGACGACGACGGATCGTCCCAATTACGGATGGCTCGGCCTGATCGGACTGCTGGGCTTGCTCGGCATGCGTCGGCCGACCACTGTGACCCGCGACGTCGACTATCGGACGACTACGACTCCGCCGGTCAGCAGGTAGAAGATAGACGGTCGCGAGCAACAAAAACGGGGCACGACGCCCCGTTTTTGCTAGTGGCTCTGCGCAAAAGCTTCACGGTCGTCAGCGTCGAGCATATCGAGCAGCTTTGTAATGCTTTTATTTCGGGCCAGAACCGGATAGCGCTGCTCTAGGCGCTCGCGATTTTCGTCGTTAATTTCGCGGTGCTGCAACCACTGATTGTACTGCTCGTACTTTGAGACGTCGGCGTGCTCGCGCAGCCAAGCCGCCACTTCTTCAGCGGATTCGGCGCGCCGGACCAACGCGACGAATTCTTCTTCTTTAACTCCGATCACCGAGAAGAGCTCTTCGCTGAGACCGGCAAGCTTGTATTCGCCCAGCTTGCCGCCGGGAAGCATGGCGCGCGCCTTGTCGATCGTTCGCGGCAGCAGCATCAAGCCGTCGAGCGAGTCATAAACCGGAGCCGGCGGTCTCTTGGTAAGATCCAAAGGTTGCATCGAGCCCTCCGCGATGGTGCTGGCAACCCAGCCAGTTTGACCAACGCCGGAAGTTCCCTCGCAGCGCATGGGCGCTGAAGGTCCGCGGCTTCCTCAGTCCATAACCTGGGCGCGTGAGCACGGCAGAGAAATCGGCCCCACAACCGGCGCGTCGTGCGGGCATCAACATCATCGATGCGACCAAGCCGTTATGGCAAGTGTTTTTCGTATTTCTCGTCCCGCTTATGCTGAGCAACGTGCTTCAGGCTTTGAGCAGCACCCTCAACAGCGTCTTCTTAGGGCGCATGATCGGCGTGAATGCGCTTGCAGCGGTTTCCGCTCTTTTCCCGGTGCTTTTCTTTTTGATCTCATTCTTGATCGGACTGTCGAACGGTTCCACGGTGCTCATCGGTCAAGCGTTCGGCGCCCGCGACGAACATGCGATGAAGAAAGTCGCCGCTACCACGCTCTCGCTGTCGTTCTTTTTAGGCATAGGCGCTGCGATTGCCGGCTGGCTGTTCGCCAATCCGCTGCTGCGCCTGCTGGGGACGCCTGCGAACATCTTGGGCGACTCCGAAGCGTACGCCCGGGTGATGTTCCTGGCGCTGCCGGTCTTCTTCATCTACCTCACATACACGACGCTGCTGCGCGGAACGGGCGATTCGCAAACGCCTTTTTACTTCCTTATCTTGACTACAGTCCTGGGCGTGCTGACGACGCCCGCCCTCATCCGGGGATGGCTGGGCTTACCGCAGATAGGCATCGTCAGTCCTGCGGTAGCCGCGATTTTTGCCAATCTGTGTTCGTTGGTGGCTCTGATAGTCTATCTGCGAACCAAGGCGCACCCCTTAGCTCCGGACAGCGAGATGGTACACGACTTCGGAATCGACTGGCGGATAACCAAAAACATCGTAAAGATAGGCGTTCCGACCGGCATTCAGGTCGTGATGGTGTCGCTTTCGGAAATCGCCGTGCTGTCTTTCGTCAACCGTTTCGGCTCGCACGCCACGGCGGCATACGGCGCGGTCAATCAGGTCGTCAGCTACGTGCAGTTCCCGGCGATCAGCATCGGGATTACGGCCTCCATCTTCGGCGCGCAGTCGATCGGAGCCCGGCGCGAGGACAAGCTGGGCAGCGTCGTGCGGTCCGGAGTTGCTTTAAATTACGCCATCGGCGGCGTTTTGATCGCCCTGTGTTACGCTTTCTCGTGGAGCATCCTAGGATGGTTCATAACCGACGCGGGCACGCTGCGAATCGCGCACCAATTGCTCATGATCACACTCTGGAGCTATCTGCTGTTCGGAAACGCAAGCGTGTTGTCGGGCGTCATGCGCAGCAGCGGCGTCGTGCTATGGCCGACGGCTATCTGGATCTTCGCCATTTGGGGCATCGAGGTGCCGACGGCTTACTTGTTGATGCACAGGATGGGCCTCGACGGAGTTTGGGTTGGATACCCGGTCGCCTTCGCCGCCGCCCTTACGATGGGGTACTGTTTCTACCGGTTCGTATGGAAAAAGCAGACTCATCAGCGCCTCGTCTAGAGCTGGGCCTCAGATCGACCATTGCCAAGAGTTCCAGATGACGCTGCCGGCGGGCGCCGGCTCAAAGCCGGCGAAGCCGTCGCGCATCGCGTTGTTCGATCTCGACCAGTATAGAAAGTCTGCAGGGACCTCTGCGTTGAGCAAGCGCTGGATTTCGAAGTACGCTTTTTGACGGACGGTGCGATCGTAGGACAACAGCGCGATGCGCTCTTGCGCGTCCACGCGCGGGTCGCAGAAAAATGAGAAGTTATTGCCGGCCGGCGGCCGCTGATCGCATGCCCAAAGCGTGGAATCATCCGGATCGATGCCGCCGTACCAGCCGTTCCACGCGATGTCGTACTTCCCGTTAGTCAAGATGCCGCCCCCGGCCATGGGCGCGAAGTACAGATTGTCCGGAAATGTCTTGATGCTGATGTCGACGCCCAAGTCTCGCATGGCGCTTTGAAAGATCGGCGCGAAGCGAACCGGGTCTGTTCCCGTCGTCCAGTAGACGAACACCAAAGACAGCCGCTTGGCGTCCTTGTGGCGATAGCCGTCGGGTCCTAGGCGCCAACCCGCGGCATCGAGCAGCCTTGCCGCTCGCGCCGGGTCGTAAGCCGGCGCCCGCGACTTGGGGTCGAACGCCCACGAAAACGACGGCTGGTCGCCGTTAGCCGGCTCGCCGTCGCCTCGTAAAACGTCGCGGATGATTCGATCACGATCCACGCCCATCGCGATCGCTCTACGCACGCGCACGTCGTCGAGCGGGGGATGCTTGAGGTTGAAGCTCAGATAGACGAAACTGTTCATCGTCTTTTGCACGAGGTGGATGCCCGAGATGCCCTTTAGTTGCGTGGCGACGTTATTCGCGGCGAGATAGAAAAGGTCGGCTTCACCGGTCCGCAGCATGACCATACGCGTGTTGGTATCGGGCACGATCAGCCAGTGAATCTCTGCTAGCTTTGGAGCCCCGCGCCAATAACGCGGGTTCGCTTTGAGTATCAAGACGCTGCCCGGTTCGTACCGGTCGACGCTGAACGGGCCCGTGCCCACCGGCTTTGAGTCGTAGGCCGCATGATTGATGTCGGGCAACTTGGCAAGCAGATGTTCGGGCAATACGCAATACGGCAAGGCACCGCCGCCAGCTGCAAAAAACGTCGCCACGGCCGGCGCGTAGGGGCGCTTCAGCCGGAGGACGACCGTGTGCGGGTCGGGCGCCGACATGGCGGCGATGTCGTCGTAACCTGAGCGCGTCGTGACGTCGTTGGCGGGATTCATTATCACGTGCCACGTGAAGATGACGTCGCGAGCGTCAAACGGCGCGCCGTCGTGCCAAACGACGCCACGCCGAAGATGGTAGGTGATGGCCAGGCCGTCCTTGCTGATGCCGCCGTTGCGCAAGGTCGGGACGTCGGTCGCCAGCTCCGGCTCCAATTCACCTTGGGCGTTGATGAAGTAGAACCAAGCCGCCCAATTCATCGCCGGATCGATCGTTGAAGCGCTGTTGGAAAGCTCGGGCACGAGGTTTTGAATGCTGCCCAATCCGACGATGCGCAAAACGCCGGAGCCGGCGCTTAGAGATGCACCGGTTCTTGCTGTTTCCACGTGCGTGCAGGCTGCGACGAGCAGCGCGCACATCGCGCTCATGATTTTGGCTTCACGCGGGCGGAGCGGGTGGCGCACGAAGCGCCCTTACGCACCGACAGCGGCCAGCACCTGGCGGCCGCCGAGCGCTGGCTGAGCGGACTGCTTAGCGCAGCGGATAACTGTCGTTTTGGAAGCGCCGCTAGGGGAAAAGAACCGTATGGCACCGCTTGTTGACCGTTATCCCGTCTGGGCCACCATAGTACTCCTCGTCTTTTCTAACATCTTCATGACGATTGCATGGTACGGCCACCTCAAACATACCAAGAGCCCGCTCTTAGTTGCGATCGTACTCAGCTGGCTGATCGCGCTGCTCGAATACTGCTTTCAAGTTCCAGCGAATCGAATTGGTTATAGCGCGCTCAACTTGACCCAGCTCAAGATCTTGCAGGAGGTGATCACCCTCTCGGTGTTCACCGTCTTCGCCTACTTCGTCTTCGATCAGGTGCCTAAGTGGAATTACGCGGTCAGCTATGCTTTCATCATAGGGGCGGTGTACTTTGCTTTCAAAGCCTGATCGCCGCATGAATCTCAGCGCGCAAGCGGCGGGTCGGGCGGCGCGCGGGTGGGGTGAGTTTTGATCGACTAACCGGGCGTGGGCGCGGCGGGGCGCGTTGCCTCAGCGCGCGAAGCGCGGTAGCTAACATGTTCGACGTCATCGTCGTCGGTCTCGGTGCCATGGGAAGTTCCGTGGCCGCCCATGCCGCTGCCAAAGGATTGCGCGTGCTAGCGCTCGAGCAGTTCCATCCGGTTCATGCATACGGCGCATCGCATGGACGGACGCGGCTCATTCGCCAGGCGTACTTCGAGGGCAGCAGCTACGTTCCGCTGCTGCTGCGAGCTTACCGGCTGTGGGATGAGCTGGAAGCGCAAACCGCGATGAGCCTGCGCAGCCGGACCGGCGCGCTCTATATCGGCTCCGCCGAGTCCGCCTTGATCAGCGGCACGCTTTCAAGTGCTCGCAAGTACGGACTTGCGGTCGAAGAGCTGGATTACGAGGCGTTACAACGGCGTTTTCCCGTGCTGGCGGCGCTTCCGACCGACGTGGGAGTCGTTGAAAGAGATGCGGGCGTCATCTTCCCCGAGGCGGCGGTGCGAGCGCATATTCAGATCGCAGTCGCCAAAGGCGCGCAGCTTCGCTTCGGCGTGCGCGTCGAGCGATGGCAGGCCTTGCGGGGCAGCCGCATACGGGTCGTAACTCAAGCAGGAGACACCGTGGAGGCTGCGTCTTTGGTGTTGTGCCCGGGGCCTTGGTATGAGTCGGTCACACGGGCGACTGACATACCGATAAAAGTCGAGCGTAACGTGCAATTCTGGTTCAGACCGTCCGATTCGCAAGCGTTTGGTCCGCAGCATTTCCAAGCATTTGCAATCGACCGGCCGGGGTCCAAATTCTTCTATGGATTTCCGGATTACGGGGACGGCGTCAAATGCGCGTTCCATCACAGCGGCCGCTACACGACGCCGGACGACCTCGAGCGCGACATCTCGGACGGCGAAATCGTGCAGGCGCACAACTCTTTGGGCGCCGTTTTCCCTAAAGCAGCCGGAGAGTTCGCCGGCGCAATGGCGTGCATGTATGCGCTGACGCCGGACGAGCACTTCGTGATAGGCGCGCATCCCGGTTACCATAACGTGATCCTCGCAGGCGGATTCTCGGGCCATGGTTTCAAGTTCAGCCCGGTCGTCGGCGAGATCGTTGCCGATCTACTGGTGGGCGCGGATCCATGACCAATCGACATGTTTTCGCCCAAGCGCTTTGGTCCTAAGCCGTAGCGCGAAGGGGTCAGGCGGCGGTGGTGTGCCCTTAGGAAGCATGACATGCGACGATGCCGAATCGAGCGGGCGACAAACAAAAATGTTCGCGAGGTTCGATGGTTAGGGAGCCGGTTTATTGCCGTCGGTTCATCGGCCGCCGGCAGCAATGGGAGTGCCTTTCAGAGCGCCATAACGCCGTTATCGATGGCCGAGGGTCCCTCGCGCTCATTTCCGGCGAGCCTGGTGCGGGCAAGAGCCGCCTCGCGACCGAATTTTGCAATACCATAGCGGGCTCGGGCAAGCCGGGGCCCAGCGTGGTGGGCTGCTGCTTCGAGTTTGCACGCTCGCCGTTTGCCCCGTTTCGAGCCATTGTTCAAAGCTTGCTGGCGCAGAACCCCGGCGCCTTGGACGAATCGCCGGAGATTCGTGATGCACTCAGTTCGCTTTTGCCCGGTTATAAAGTAGCGGCTCAGGCTCAACCCGTCGCCGCCGCGCAACGCGATAAGCTAGCGGAGTTCGAGGCCTTGGTTCAAGCTTTGCTCAAGCTGAGTTCTTCACGAGCGACCATCATGGTCGTCGAAGACCTGCATTGGGCAGACGTCGCTTCGCTAGAGTTCCTTCAATACGCCGTTGGGAGACTTGCCACCTCACGAATACTGCTCATCGCGACCTTTCGCCCGGAGGAGCTTAGAGTTGCCGATGGCGGAGAACGTGCGCTCGCACAGCTCGAGCGCAGCCCCGCGGTGTGGCGTCTCAATCTTGACCCGTTATCGCATTCCGAAATGCAACAATTCCTGTATCACGCGCTCGACGGGCTTCCAACAGTCAGCGGTCAAACTCTTGTCGCGATCAGTAATCAGGCTGAGGGCAACCCGCTCTTTGCTGAAGAGCTGCTCAAGAGTGTCATCGATAAGATGACATCCCGGGAGGGAATGGCAAGTCTTCCGGCCTCTCTGCGTGCGGCCGTGAGCGAGCGTTGGGAGCGGATGCAGCCGGACGACCAATCCGTTTTGAGTCACGCCGCCATCTTTGGGCGAAGGTTTCATCTGGAATTCATTGCCGGAATTATCGGCAAGCCGACCGATGAGTTATTGCCCGTGCTCAAACGAGCCCGAGACCTACAACTGATCACGGAGGAAACTGAGGATGGAGCTATCTGGTACAACTTTAGACATGCGCTCACTCGGGAAGCCGTATACTCGATGCTGCTCGCATCGGAGGCTCGGCCAATCCACGCGAAGATCGCAGCGACCATCGAATCATCGCCGCACGCGGCTGCGCACGTTGACCAACTAGCTTATCATTGGTGGAAAGCCGGAGACCGGCTCAAAGCCGTCCGCTATAACGAACTTGCGGGCGATGCGGCAAGTCGAGTGTTCGCCTTTCACGACGCCGCAACGTTTTACCAACTCGCCTCGGATAGCTGCATTGGTGCCGCAGCGCCTCAGCCGGCGCTGCTGGAGAAACTGGCCGACGCGTTAGCGGCGACCGGCCGTGGAGACGGCAGCAGGTGTGCATATGATGCGGCGCTCGCGCGCTACGAGTCAGCCGGGGACTCGGAAAAAGCTGCTCGCGTGCTGCTCAGCCTCATCCGCTTGCTTTGCAATGTCGGCGACATCGATGCCGCTTTCGAGTGCGCATACAAAGCTCTAAGCTTGGCGCAAAGCAACAGCGACCGCCCCGGACTATTCGCCGCGCAGGTCCGGCTTGCTCGGCTGGATGCGTTTTTCCGCAGCGACGTCCCCGCCGCGCTGGTTCACTTGGGCGAGGCTCAGCGGTATGCACCCGACGCTTCAGAAGTCGACAAGGTGTTCTTCTACGAGTGCCGGGCATCGGTGCGGGCAATGGTATCGGATTGGCAAGGCGCTGAGGAGGACATCGGCACAGCAACTCGGGTCGCGATCAAAAGAGGCGATTTCCAAAGCGTTGTGCGCTGTTTGAGCAATTTTGCGGGCCTCATGGCCCAGTTCGGGCGACGCTCCGCAGCGCTTGATTCTTTCGAACGAGCCTTTGATGTCGTACGCGATAAGAGGTTGTTGAGCATTTTCGAGGTCGGCTTGTTGATGCAATATGCAAACGCGAGCTTGCTGTATGGTGAGCTGCAAAAGGCGCGCGAACTGGTCGAAAGAGCGCTTTCTGCCAACGTCGACATGCCGAGGTTCCAGCTTCTTATCGCTCGCGCCGGAATTCCAACCGCATTGCAATTGGACGACGAGCAGCTACTTCGACGTTGCTTAAATACAGATTTGATTGATTTCGCCTTTCAGTCCGTCGAATTGGCAAGCGTTGCCGCGACTTCATACTCTGAGTACTTCTTAGCGGAAGGGGACGAAGCTAAAGCCCGTGCTTTGTTGCACAGGGCTGTCGAAGCGCTTTCTAAAGCGCATCCGGACGAAGATGACTACGCGTTGCTCGTTATGGTGGCGGCCTTTGGCGAGCAATCCGATATCATGGTGGCAGAGTCTCTGATGAAAACTATCGCGCAAAAATCTAAGGCACCATCGACTCTAGCTTTCGTTGCGGTTTTTAAGGCATACGTAGCACGGAGATCGGGAGACACCGGCCGGGCTACCGAAAAGGCACTGGAGGCTGCAGAACGGTTCCGCGATTTACAATGGCCCTGGCATGAAGCGCAAGCATTGGAATTAGCGGGCCACCATGCCGACGCTCTTGAGATATACAGACGCATCGGTGACTCCCGCGACGCCCGCCGGCTTGACGCGATGCCCGCGCCGATGCGGCGGCGCACCAGAGGACGCGTCGCTCTAACGGCTCGTGAAGAAGAAACCGCAGCCTTAGTCCGCCAAGGCTTATCCAACCGCGCGATCGCGGATCGGCTCGTGATCAGCGAGCGTACAGTCGAAAGTCACGTCGCGTCAATCCTGGCCAAGCTTGGAGTCAAGTCGCGAGCCCAAATGTTGGCGAAGGGCGGTGGCGAAGGTCGAGGCGCATGATTTGTTTGCTTCCATTGGTAACCGCTAGGGATGACAGACCCATTGGCACGGAAATTGTGGCCTCTCCACAAAGTGTGGGCAGCTTGGCGGGTGAAGGCCCCAGCAAGGGCCCCATGGACCGCTCACATGTACTTGGCACCACCATGCAGCGGGATACGCGGTAGCGGTTGGTTCCCATATGTACTCATAGCAGCACGAGTCCTGAGGCGCTTCAACGAAGTGAGGACAGTTTTCCAACTGATCTCCTTCGGCAACGTGCTTGATAGGCGGCGGCCATTTTCTGTGGCTTCGGCAAACTACTGCGCCGCGCTTGGGCGCGGCTT
>JALYUR010000093.1 GCA_030853635.1 Vulcanimicrobiota bacterium
CTGTGTCATCCCGGCTAAACCCGCCGCACGGCGCGCATCGTTCGAGCCGCACGCTTGCGTTCACGCCCGCTGGTCGACGCGTTTTTACCCTTCCGCTGCGCCACAGTACCACATTTCGTTGATGCCATGAGCCGGCGGCGGTCGCCGCTGGGTTCTCGCGACGAGCTGCCTGCCGCTTTGCGGCCGGCGAAAAGCAGCCCTAACCACTCGCATGGGTTATCCATGCGGTGACGCCTTAAGGTGCAATTACTATATAAATGAAAACGACCAAAGACGCCGCCAAAGCCAAAACACCGCGCGCTGTGAAAGAGCCGAAGGCGCCTAAAGCTCCCAAGGCCGCCAAGGCTCCCAAAGCGCCGAAGGTTCCCAAGCCGAAGGTCGCTGCCAAACGCAAACCGACCAAGATGGTGGCGGTGCGTCAGCGTTCGCCGCGGCCCGTGGCGCGGCTGGCCCGGCTTACCGATCCGCGCGCGGCGCTCGAAGCCCTGAGCGAAACCAAGGGTGTGGTTGAAGCCGCCGAGGCGACCAGCTCCGATGCTACGGCCACCGGATCCGGCCGCGAGCGCTTTTCGTTCGCGAAGATCCCGCACGTGCTGGACATCCCCGATCTCATCGAACTGCAAAAGCAGTCGTTCAACTCATTCATCACCGAGGGGCTGCGCGAAGCGTTCGCGTCGATTTCGCCGGTCAAGGACTTCACGGGCAACCTCGTCCTCGAGTTCGGCGAGCACAGCTTGGGCGAGCCGAAGTACACGGTCGAAGAGTGCCGCGAGCGCGACATGACCTATTGCGCCCCGCTACGGCTGCGGGTTCGGCTGATCACATCCGAATCGGGCGAGATCAAAGGCATTCCGGACCAAGAAATCTTCATGGGCGACTTCCCCCTGATGACGGAGAAGGGCACGTTTCTCATCAACGGCGCCGAGCGCGTCATCGTCAGCCAGCTGGTGCGCTCTCCGGGCGTCTACTTCTTGCAGGATCACGACACCAACGGCCGCCCGATCTATACCGCTACGGTAATCCCCAACCGCGGCGCTTGGATAGAGTTCGAGACCGACAACGGCAGCAAGAACGACACGACCGAAGGAACGATGGGCGTGCGGATCGACAAGAACCGCAAGATCATCGTCACGACGTTCATCCGGGCGCTGGACAAGAAATACGAGACCGACGAGGCCCTGATGGCGCTTTTCGCCGACCCGCTAAGCGGCGAAGTGCCGGCGATCATCATGAATTGCCTCGAAAAAGACAAGGAAATCAAGACGCGGGAAGACGCGCTGAAGGAGATCTACAAGAAGCTGCGGCCCGGCGAGCCGGAAAACCCGGACAACGCCGAGACGCTGCTGAACAACACTTTCTTCGACGACAAGCGTTACGATCTAGCCAACGTCGGGCGCTACAAGATGAACCGCAAGCTCGAGCGGCAGTTCGCTCTGATGAACGTCGACCCGCCGCGCGTCGAAGACGTCAAAGACGCCGCGGGTCGGGTCAAGGAAAAAGCCGTTCGGCATCTGACCAAAAACGACCTGATAGCGGTGGTCCGCCATCTGGTGGATGTGTTCAACGGCACCCAGCACATCGACGACATCGATCACTTGGGCAACCGCCGCATCCGCTCGGTCGGCGAGCTGCTGCAAAACCAATTTCGAGTGGGCCTGCTGCGCCTGGAGCGCGTGGTTCGCGAACGGATGACGGTCCAGGACCTGGAGACGGTCACGCCCCAGGTGCTAATCAACATCCGGCCGGTGGTCGCGGCCATCAAGGAGTTCTTCGGTTCCAGCCAGCTGTCGCAGTTCATGGATCAGACCAATTCGCTCGCGGAACTGACGCACAAGCGCCGCCTTTCGGCGCTGGGCCCCGGCGGTTTGTCGCGCGAGCGGGCCGGCTTCGAAGTACGCGACGTCCATCACAGCCACTACGGCCGAATCTGCCCGATCGAGACCCCCGAAGGCCCGAATATCGGTTTGATCGGCTCGCTCGCGACTTATGCGCGCGTCAACAAGTACGGCTTCGTAGAAACGCCGTACCGCATCGTGCGCAAGGGCAACGTCACCAACGACATCATCTACCTGACGGCCGACGAAGAGGACCAGTTCCGGATCGCCCAAGCGAACTCCGAATTGGACGACAACAACCGGCTGGTCGGCGATCGAGTCGTGTGCCGTTATGCCGAAGAGTACATCGAGGCCGAGCCGGCCGACGTGCATCTGATGGACGTTTCGCCCAAGCAGATCGTCTCGGTCGCGACGGCGCTGATTCCGTTTCTCGAGCACGACGACGCCAACCGCGCGCTGATGGGCGCTAACATGCAGCGTCAAGCGGTGCCGCTGCTGCGCCCGGATGCCCCACTAGTCGGCACCGGCATGGAGTACCGCGCGGCCAAGGACTCCGGGGGCGTCGTCGTCGCCGAAGAGTCGGGCGAAGTCACCGCCGTGACGGCCGATCGCATAGAAGTGCAAAACGACAAGGGCATCGCGCGCACCTACCCGCTGCTCAAGTACATGCGCTCCAACGCCGGCACGTGCATCAACCAGATGCCGATGGTGCGCAAGGGGGACGAGGTCAAAAAGGGCGGCATCATCGCCGACGGACCGTCGAGCGATCAAGGCGAGCTGTCGTTGGGCCAAAACGTGCTGGTCGCGTTCATGCCGTGGGAAGGCTACAACTACGAAGACGCCATCTTGATCTCGGAACGGCTGGTCAAACAAGACCGCTTCACGTCCATCCACATCGAAGAGTACGAATGCGAGGCGCGCGACACCAAGCTCGGACCCGAAGAGATCACGCGCGACATCCCCAACGTCGGGGAAGACGCGCTGCAGGACCTCGACGAGCAAGGCATCATCCGCATCGGCGCCGACGTCCGGCCCGAAGATATCCTCGTCGGCAAGGTGACCCCCAAAGGCGAGACCGAGCTGACCGCCGAGGAGCGGCTCTTGCGCGCCATCTTCGGCGAGAAGTCGCGCGAGGTGCGCGACACGAGCCTCAAAGTCCCACACGGCGAAAAAGGCAAGGTCATCGACGTCAAGGTCTTCAAGCGCGAGAACGGGGATGAGTTATCGCCCGGCGTCAACGAGTTAGTGCGCGTGTACGTCGCGCAGAAGCGCAAGATCCTGCAGGGCGATAAGATGGCCGGCCGACACGGCAACAAGGGCGTCATCGCCAAAGTGCTGCCCGAAGAAGACATGCCCTATCTGCCCGACGGCACGCCGATCGAGATCGTGCTCAACCCGCTGGGCGTTCCCAGCCGCATGAACGTCGGACAGATCATGGAGACGCATCTGGGCTGGGCGGCGCGCCTGCTCGGCACGCACATCTCCACGCCGGTCTTCGACGGGGCCCGCGAAGCCGATATCCGGGCCTGGCTCAAGCGCGCGAATCTTCCCGAACACGGCAAGAGCCCGCTGTACGACGGCCGCAGCGGCGAACCGTTCGACCGCGAAGTGACGGTCGGCTACATCTACATGCTCAAGCTCGCGCACCTGGTCGACGACAAGATCCACGCGCGGTCGACGGGGCCGTACTCGATGATCACGCAGCAGCCGCTGGGCGGCAAGGCACAATTCGGCGGCCAGCGCTTCGGCGAGATGGAGGTCTGGGCGCTCGAGGCCTACGGCGCCGCTTACACGTTGCAAGAGCTGCTCACGGTCAAATCGGATGACGTTGTCGGCCGGGTCAAGACCTACGAAGCGATCGTCAAGGGTGAGAACGTGCTCGAACCGGGCGTCCCTGAATCGTTCAAGGTCCTCATCAAGGAGCTGCAATCGCTCGCGCTCGATGTCAAGGTATTGACCGCCAACCGCGAAGAGATCGAGATCCGGCTCACCGACGAGGACATGAGCGAGAAGGCCAGCGAGATCGGCTTGTTGATGGGCGACGAAGATCCTAAGCTCGTCGCTCCGGCGCCGACTACCGCAGCGTCGCGTCCGCGCCGCGCCGGAACCGACGGCGAAGCCGACGAGGCGGAGCCGCTGCCGGCCGCGGTATCGACGACGGCCGTGCTCGATTCAGACGAGGACGACGACGAGTCGGATTCCACCGAAGAGGCTTCCGCTGATTCGGCTGACGGAGTGCTCGGCTCGATCGAGGACGTCGAGCCCTAAGTCCGCGCGCTCAAGCCCCGACGACCAACCTTGAAGGCGGGCCATTGCACCGCAGATGCAAAGAGAGAACGATAAATGCTGGACGTAAACAATTTCGACGCGATGCGGATAGGGCTTGCCAGCCCCGAGCAGATTCGCGCCTGGTCTTTCGGCGAAGTCAAAAAGCCGGAGACCATAAATTATCGCACACTTAAGCCCGAGCGCGACGGCCTCTTCTGCGAGAAGATATTCGGGCCCACCAAAGACTGGGAGTGCCACTGCGGCAAGTACAAGCGCGTGCGCTTCAAGGGCATGATCTGCGATCGCTGCGGCGTTGAGATCACGCGCGCTAAGGTGCGGCGCGAGCGCATGGGGCACATCGAGCTTGCGACGCCCGTGTCGCACATCTGGTACTTTAAGGGCGTGCCCAGCCGCATTGGCATCCTGTTGGACATGTCGCCGCGCCAACTGGAAAAGGTGATCTACTTCGCCGCCTACATCGTCATCGACCCGGGTGGGACGCCGCTGGTCAAGCGGGAGATTCTGTCGGAACAGAAATACCGCGAGCACCGCGAGAAATACGGCAACGCGTTCCGCGCGGGCATGGGAGCCGAAGCGATCCGCGAGCTGCTGCGCGACTTGAACCTGCACAAGCTGCAGAGCGCACTGCGCGCCGAATTCGTCGAGGTCACCGGCCAAAAGCGCATCAAGGCGATCAAGCGGCTGGAGGTCGTCGAGGCGTTCTTGCATTCCGGCAACAAGCCGGAGTGGATGATCATGGCTTCCGTTCCGGTGATACCGCCGGAGTTGCGGCCGATGGTGCAATTGGACGGCGGACGCTTTGCGACGTCGGACCTCAACGATCTTTACCGGCGCGTCATAAACCGGAACAACCGGCTAAAGCGGCTGCTCGAGCTGTCGGCGCCGGAGATCATCATAAAGAACGAGAAGCGCATGCTTCAGGAAGCCGTCGACGCGCTGATAGACAACGGGCGGCGCGGCCGACCCGTGACGGGCCCGAACAACCGACCGCTGAAATCGCTGTCCGACATTTTGAAGGGCAAGCAGGGCCGTTTCCGTCAGAATTTGCTCGGCAAGCGCGTAGATTACTCGGGCCGATCGGTCATCGTCGTGGGGCCCAACCTCAAGCTGCACCAGTGCGGTCTGCCCAAAGAAATGGCGCTCGAGCTTTTCAAGCCTTTCGTCATGAAGAAGCTGGTCGACCGCGGTCAGGCGCACAACATCAAAAGCGCGAAGCGGATGGTCGAGCGCGTCCGGCCGGAGGTGTGGGACGTTCTGGACGAGGTGATCAAAGACCATCCGGTGCTGCTCAACCGCGCCCCGACGCTGCACCGCCTGGGAATCCAAGCGTTCGAGCCGGTGCTCGTCGAAGGCAAGGCGATCCAAATCCACCCGCTGGTCTGCACGCCTTACAACGCCGACTTCGACGGGGATCAGATGGCCGTCCATCTACCCTTGTCCGCCGGCGCGCAGGCTGAGGCGCGGATACTGATGCTGTCGAGCAACAACATCTTACAACCGTCATTCGGCAACCCTGTCTCGATTCCGACTCAGGACATGGTGCTGGGCCTGTACTACTTGACGATCGACGCCAAGACGGCCGGGACCCAGCCGGGCCGCCGAGGCGACGATGGGACTCCGGCCATGCGCTCCCTGTTCAGCGAAAAGGAAGCGCAGATCGCTTACGAGACTCACGCTATATCGCTGCACGAGCCGATCCGCGTGCGCTGGTCGGGGGACATGCAGGAGACGACGGTGGGCCGCGTGATCTTCAACATGGCGTTTCCCTCCCATTGGAATCATCCGTTCTTCAACAAGACGCTCGACAAGAAAGGGCTGACCCAGCTCATCGCCGAGTGCTACCGCCGCTACGGAAACGCTGAGACGGCCGGATTTTTGGACTCGATCAAGAGCTTGGGCTTCCGTTTCGCAACCGTCTCGGGCACGACGGTGTCGATCGCCGATATCGTTATCCCCGATCGTAAGTACGAGCTGATCGACCAGGCCGACGACAAGGTCACGCAGATCAACGATCTGCATAAGATCGGTTTGCTTTCCGACGACGAACAGTACAACAAGACGATCGACGTCTGGACTAAAACCGGTGAAGATGTCACCCAGGCCATGCTCAAGGAGCAGGACCGGCTCAACCCCATTTTCATGATGGCGACTTCGGGCGCGCGGGGATCCATTGCCCAGGTCAAGCAGATCGCCGGCATGCGCGGCCTGATGGCCGATCCCTCGGGGCGCATCTTGAGCATCCCGATCAAGGCCAACCTCAAAGAGGGTCTGACCGTCCTCGAGTATTTCATCTCGACGCACGGCGCGCGCAAGGGCCTAGCCGACACCGCGCTGCGCACGGCGGACTCGGGTTATCTAACGCGTCGTCTGGTCGACGTAGCCCAGGACGTCATCGTGCGGGAGACCGATTGCGATACCAATCGCGGCATCACCGTCACGGATATCGCCGAGGGCAAAGAGATCATAGAGCCGTTGCTCTATCGCATCGTCGGCCGGGCGAGCCTGCAAGACGTCGTCCATCCGGACGATCCGCGCAACGTGATCGTGCGGCGCAGCGAGGAGATAGACGAGGATAAGGCCGCCAAGATCGTAGCAGCCGGCATCAAGGAAGTGCGCATCAGGTCGGTTCTGACGTGCCAGGCGCGGGTCGGCGTCTGCGCCGTCTGCTACGGCCGCAATCTGGCGACCGGCGGCAAAGTCGACATCGGCGAGGCGGTGGGCATAATTGCCGCTCAATCGATCGGCGAGCCGGGCACTCAACTGACGCTGCGGACCTTCCATACCGGCGGCGTCGCGTCGGAGGACATCATCACGGGTCTGCCGCGCGTGGAGGAGCTGTTCGAGGCGCGTAAGCCCAAGGGCCAGGCAATGATCACCGAGGACAGCGGCACCGTCCACATCACCGAGGACAAGGGCGTCCGCATGGTGGTCATCACCGATCCGGCGGGCGAAGAGCACGAATACGACGTCGGGTTTAGCGTCCACCTGACAATCCACGACGGCGACAGGGTAGAAGCCGGGGATCAACTGATGGAAGGCTCGGTGAGCCCGCACGACATTTTGCGCATCAAGGGCGAGACTGCTTTGCAGAACTATCTCGTCCAAGAAGTGCAGAAGGTGTACAAGAGCCAAGGGGTAGACATAAGCGACAAGCACATCGAGGTGATCGTGCGCAGCATGCTGCGCAAGAAGAAGGTCACCGATCCGGGGGGAACGCGTTTGCTGCCCGGCCAGATGATCGACGGCGAGCGGTTCGCCGATGTCAACGCCAAGACGGCTGCCGATGGCGCCGAGCCCGCCAAGGCCGACACGGTGCTGTTGGGCGTCACCAAGGCGTCATTAGCGACCGAGTCTTTCTTGTCGGCGGCTTCCTTCCAGGAGACGACGCGGGTGCTGACCCAAGCCGCGATCGAAGGGAAGTACGACCCGCTGCTCGGGCTGAAAGAAAACGTCATCATCGGCAAGCTCGTGCCGGCCGGCACCGGCATGGGCAGATACCGATCCGTCGAGGTGTGGGGCGTCGGCCGGCCGCGCCACGAAGAGATCGACATCTTCGCAGACGGCGAGCCGAGCGACGCGGAACTCGCCGGAGTCGCGGCCTTTAGCGACGGCGAGACGGTCGCGTTGGATCAGCCGGTCCGCGAGGACGTCGACGCCTAAATCCCCGGCTCGCACAGCGCCGGGCATAAGCGCTCGGCGCGGTTGCGTTTTGTTCGACTTCGATCATACGCTCGGAATCGACCATCGGCTCGAGGAGCGAGTCTTGCACGAGCTGTGCGCGCGCGGCGCGGGCTCCAAGCCGGACGACGGCCGCGTCGCTGCGGCGCTGCATCGCTTTCGGTCCGCCCAGTGCTCTTTGCAAGCGGCGCTGGCGCAGATGATGGGATGGGCGCCCGACAGCGCCGACGGCGCCGCATTTGTGGAGCTTTATAAACGGGCGGTGCTCGAGCGCGTCGGCGACTCGGTGACGGCCTTGAGCGGCGCGACCGCTATGCTTGACGAGCTTGTGACTTACGGCGTTAAAATCGCCATCTTTACCAACGGCTGGACGCAGCTGCAAAAGGCCAAGGCAGCCGCGATCGGTTTTCCAGGTCCCGTGATCGTGTCCGAAGAGATAGGTGCCTGGAAACCCGATCCGGCGGCTTTCCAAAGGGCGGCTTTCATGCTCGCGTTCCCGCTCGAGGCGACCGTCTACGTGGGCGACTCGCCTCTCATCGACGTGGCGGGAGCCAAGGCGGCCGGCATGCGGGCGGTCTGGGTCAACCTAGACGCCAAGCCTTATCCGGCCGGAGCCGTAGCCCCGGATGCCATGATCACTCGGCTTTGCACTCTGCCCGAAGTCATAGCTTGCGAAGATTTGAAGACCAGCGCATCGGCTTGACGCCTGGCGCCGGTGTCTGCTAAGATACGAGGGTTCGGCGGGCGTCGATGGCGCCCGTACTATCAGTCCGCGCGAGCTTGCCAGTTCTCGCGGATCGAGAAATCCCGGAGGAACGTCTCCCTAACCTAAAAGCCAGACAGGTCGGGATTCCCTGGGAGAGACAGGCCACGCGCTCTGTCTTCTTTCTTTTGTAAGGGTCCCACTCGGGCAGCCGCGTGGCGCCACGCAAGCGAGGATCTTCGGTGCCGACGATAAGTCAGTTGGTAAGGACGGGTCGCGAGCGGCTCGGGAAAAAGTCTAAGTCACCGGCGTTTTTGGTCGCCCTCACCGGCGCCAAGCCGGGTCACCCAGACTTGCCGCAGCGGACCAAGCATGTCAAAAAGGGCAATCCGCAGCGCCGAGGCGTCTGCACTCAAGTCAAGACGATCACGCCGAAGAAGCCGAATTCCGCCTTGCGCAAAGTCGCGCGTGTGCGTTTGACCAACGGCATCGAGGTGACGGCGTACATCCCGGGCATCGGCCACAATCTGCAAGAGCACTCCGTCGTCCTGATCCGCGGCGGCCGGGTCAAGGATCTGCCGGGCATCCGCTACCACATCATCCGCGGAACGCTGGATACGCAGGGCGTGCAGAACCGGAAACAAGCGCGTTCCAAGTACGGCGCTAAGCGGCCGAAGGCTTGAATCAGTGCCGCGCAAAGGGGCCGTGCCCAAACGCCATGTGCTGCCGGATCCACGCTACAACTCGCGCACGCTGGCGCGATTCATCAATAAGGTGATGCTGCGCGGCAAGAAGAGCACCGCCGAAGGCATCACCTACGCGGCGTTCGACATCCTAAAAACTAAGACCGGCAAAGACCCCATGGAAGTCTTCACGGCCGCTCTCAACAACGCCATGCCGCTGGTAGAAGTCCGCCCGCGCCGGGTCGGCGGCGCAACGTACCAAGTTCCCATGGAAGTGCGGCCGGACCGCCGTCAGGCGATGGGCATGCGCTGGCTCATCCAGTTCTCGCGCAAGCGGCCGGGCAAGACCATGGAAGACCGGCTCGCCGCCGAGCTGTTGGACGCGGCGAACAATCAGGGCAACACCGTCAAACGCCGAGAGGACACCCATCGGATGGCCGACGCTAATAAAGCGTTCGCCCATTACCGGTGGTAGTCTGTAGGAAACTCGCCCTAGCTGCGCGGCTTGGATCGCGCCTGCGCGCTGCAAGCGGCGGCGCTGCCTACTTCAACCGACGCCGAGAAGGAAAAGCGTAAGCTTAAACGACCGTGTCTAGACAATTTGGCCTCGCGCAGACGCGCAACATCGGCATAGCCGCTCACATCGACGCCGGCAAGACGACGACGACCGAGCGTATTCTTTTCTATACCGGTCGCACTCACAAGATGGGCGAAGTTCACGAAGGCGCCGCGATCATGGACTGGATGGAGCAGGAGCAGGAGCGGGGCATCACCATAACGTCGGCGGCCACTACGTGCACTTGGCGCGATACGCGCATCAACATCATCGATACTCCTGGGCACGTCGACTTCACCGTCGAAGTTGAGCGGTCGATGCGCGTGCTCGACGGGCTGGTGGCGCTTTTCGACTCGGTGGCGGCGGTCCAGCCTCAGAGCGAGACGGTCTGGCGCCAAGCCAATAAGTACAAAGTGCCGCGCATCATCTTCATCAACAAGATGGATCGCACCGGCGCCGATTTCTACAATGCCGTCACGCGCATCCGCGAGCGGCTGGGCGCGCGGGCCATGCCGGTACAGCTGCCCATCGGCCAGGAGGACAAGTATAGAGGCTACGTCGACCTGCTGAGCGAGCAGGCCACCATCTACACCGACGATCTCGGCAAGTTTACCGAGCATGCCGACGTACCCGCGGACATGGTCGAGCTCGTGCACCGTTACCGCGCCGAGCTGATCGAAGCGGTGGCCGAAACCGACGATGCGCTGACGGAGAAGTACGTCGAGGGCAAGGATATCCAGGCCGCCGAGATCGCCAAGGCGCTGCGGGCGGCGACTGTCAAGGGCAGCGTGCTGCCGGTTCTCGGCGGGTCGGCGTTCAAGAACAAAGGCGTACAGCCGCTGCTCGACGCCATCGTAGACTACTTGCCCTCGCCCGTGGATCTGCCGCCTGTCAGCGGCATCGATGCCGATCATCCCGACCGGCAAATCGACCGCAGGCCCGCCGACGACGAGTGGTTCTCCGCTTTGGCTTTCAAGATCGCCACCGATCCCTTCGTCGGCAAGCTCACGTTCTTCCGAACCTATTCGGGCACGTTGAAGTCCGGTTCGTACGTGTACAATTCCACCAAAGGCCACCGCGAGCGCATAGGCCGCATCCTGCGGATGCATGCCAATCACCGTGAAGACGTCGACGGCGTGGAAGCAGGCGACATCGCGGCGGCAGTCGGTCTCAAGAACACGACGACTGGCGATACGCTGTGCGATGAAAAGCACCCAATCGTTTTGGAGAACATAACGTTTCCCGAACCGGTCATCAGTCAAGCCATCGAGCCGAAAACCAAGGCCGATCAGGAAAAGCTGGGCCAATCGCTGCAAAAGCTCGCGGAAGAAGACCCGACGTTTCGCATGTATACCGACGACGAGACGGCTCAGACCATCATAGAGGGCATGGGCGAGCTGCACCTCGAGATCATCGTCGACCGCCTGCTGCGCGAGTTCAAAGTTGCAGCCAATGTCGGCAAGCCGCAGGTCGCCTACAAAGAGGCCGTTACCAAGACGGTAGAAAAACAAGGACGGTTCGTGCGCCAATCCGGCGGCCGCGGTCAGTACGGCGATTGCTGGATCCGGCTTGAACCTTTAGCGCCGGGTTCCGGCGTCCAATTCGAAAATAAGGTCGTTGGGGGCGCCATTCCGCGCGAGTACATAGGCGCGGTCGAGAGCGGCATTCGCGAAGCGGCGCTTTCAGGCGTGCTTGCCGGTTATCCGGTGCTCGACTTCAAGGCAGTCGTCTTCGACGGCTCTTACCATGACGTCGACTCGAGCGAAATCGCGTTCAAGATCGCCGGTTCGATGGCGTTTAAGGATGCCAATCGCGCGGCCGGACCGATCATCAAAGAGCCGATCATGGCGGTCGAAGTCGTCACGCCGGATCAGTTCTTAGGGGACGTGATCGGCGACTTGAGCGCCCGGCGCGGCCACGTCCTCGGCATGGAGCCGGAGCCGGGCGGCTCCCAGAAGGTCAAGGCGCAGGTGCCGCTGTCCGAGATGTTCGGCTATTCGACCGACCTGCGCAGCCGCTCGCAAGGGCGTGCCACCTACACGATGGAGTTTGCGCATTACGCGCCGGTTCCCAAGAGCATCGAAGAGCAGATCGTCGTCAAGCACACCGGCAAAGCGACGGCTTGAACCAGCGCCGGGCAATTAACTTACGGAGCATGCGAAGAAGAGATGGCTAAGCAGAAGTTCGAGCGGAACAAGCCGCACGTGAACATCGGGACGATCGGTCACGTGGACCATGGGAAGACGACGTTGACGGCGGCGATCACCAAGGTATTGGCGGCCTCTGGCACGGGTTCCAAGGCCTTGGCAGTGGATCAGATCGACAACGCGCCTGAGG
>JALYUR010000134.1 GCA_030853635.1 Vulcanimicrobiota bacterium
GACTGGAAGGCGACGGCGCGCCGCGCCAAGCTGATGGTCGCGACCTACGATGTGGAACGCAGCCAGACCGTGCTGCTGGTATTGGACGCCGGCCGCTTGATGATGCCGCGCATCGGGGCGCAGCGCAAGTTCGACTACGCCCTTACGGCCGCGCTGTCGGTCGCGGCGCTCGCCGGCCAAGCCGACGATAAGGTCGGACTGACCGCCTTCGCCGCCAAGATCGTCGAGCACGCGCCGCCGCGCTCCGGAGCACGCCATGGGAGCGCGCTCGTCCGGCGCATGTACGGCTTGCAGCCGCGCTTCGAGGAAGCTGATTATGCCGGCGCCTTCAGTTTCTTGCGCCGCACCCAGGCCAAGCGCAGCCTAGTCCTATTCTTCAGCGACATGTTCGACCCGGTCGCTGCGGCGACAATCTTGGCCCACGCGGGCCCGTTGGCGCGCCACCATCTCGTGATGTGCGTGCTCTTGAACGACGAAGCCATCGAAAATGCGCTCAGCCAAGAACCTCGGTCGCCGCTTGAGGCCTACCGAGCCGGCGTCGCCGCCGGTCTTCTAGCCGAGCGCGCCAAGGCCGTCGCGAGGCTGAACCAGCGCGGCATTTTGGTCGTCGACGTGCCTGCCAGCCGTCTAACGATGGCGCTCATCAACGCTTATGTCGACGTCAAGTCGCGCGGCCTGTTGTAACGCGACGCGCGCTGCCGTCGGCGCTAGCGGACGCCGCCGCACCGCTTAGCCGCTGACGGCCGGCGAATCCGAAATACCATCCTAGCGCCGCCGCACCGACCGCGCCGACGAGCACGCGGATGACCGGCGGGTAGCGCAGCGGCGAGAAAAACGCCTCGATCAGGCCGGCGACGACGAGCATCGCGGCGACGCCCAACACGAGAGTTCCGGCACGCCGCGCGTTGCGCGTGAGCGCGTCGATGCGGCGCAGCCGCCCCGGATTGTAGACCGCAGCCGCCAGCATCAGGCCGGCGGCCCCGGCGATCTGGATCGCGGTCAACTCGAAGACGCCGTGGGGCGCCACGGTCGCCCAGAAATCGTAGCCGTAGCCCGCATTGGCGAACAGCGCGCCGTAGCCGCCGAGGGAGAGGCCGTTTTGGAAAATCGCCACCAGCGTAACTATGCCAAGGGTCATGCCGCCTGCAAATGCGATGATCGCGACTTTGACGTTGTTGCTGATGATCGCGGCTGACATCATGGGCGCCAGATCGCGATCGAAGCCGAAGTTGCTGTCGTGCAGGCTCTTGCGGATGGGCTCGAGCATCGCCGACGGGATGACGACATAGGCGTCGAGCGGTTGGGCCCTCACCAGCCAATAGGCTAGCCCCGTAGCCGCGAGGAACACAGCCGCGCACGCAAGCACGTACCATCGGGACGCCCTAACTTCGCTCGGGAAATCGCGCCCGAAGAAATCGCTCAAGCGCTTCCGGCCGCCGAATGCAGCGGCGCCGTAAACGACCGAATGCGCGCGGGCGGTAAGCCGGTTGAGGTAAGCCTGCAGGGATGAATCGTACCCGCGGCCGCCGGCAAAGGCGAGGTCTGAGGTGACGGCTCGGTACAGCTTGCCCAGCTCGGCTATCTGCTCCCCTTGGAGCGATCGCAGGCCGCGGCGTTGGGCCGTCGCGAGCAGACCTTCAAGCCTGCGCCAGCCCTCGGCACGCTGCTCCACAAAGGCCGCTTGGCGCATAGGCGGCTGGTTCGATCCGCGCGCCAAATGTCCGTGCGAGCCCAGGGTCTAGCGCGATGGATCGTACGCTGCGCGTCCGTACGCCAGAAAGCATAGCGTTTTCGTACGAACTGGCGGGTTTGGGCAGCCGCTTCTTGGCGGTCGGACTCGACTTGATCTTTCAGCTAATGTGCCTCTTGTGTCTGGTCATCGCTGCGAGTGCAGCTTCGCACGAAGTCAGGACGCTGATCCGATCCGCTCAACTAAACGGACGCATCTTTGAGTCAGTGCTCGCAGGCGCGCTGATCGTCGCCGCCTTCGTCATCCTGTTCGGCTACTTTATCGCCTTTGAAGCCATGTGGAACGGCCAGACCCCAGGCAAGCGCGCGATCGGGATTCGCGTCGTGCGCGACGGCGGTTACCCGATCGGCTTTACAGACTCCCTGATCCGCAACCTCATCCGGGTGATCGAGTTCGCGATCGGCTTCTACTCGATGTCGGCGATCAGCACGCTCGTTTCCAAGCACAACAAGCGGCTGGGAGACCTAGCCGCCGGCACGATCGTGGTCCGCGACCGCTCCTACGAAGTTTCGGATCCCCGCCGCTGGCTGCAACCCGCCGCCGAGCCGGTCGGGATCGCGACGCTTTCGTCCGGCAGCGCTCTGACGGCAGACGAAATCGCGCTCGCGCGGCGCTACGTGACCCGCCGCACGACGCTGGATCAGACTGCCGCGCGCGAGCTATGCGCGCGCATAGCCGCGGCACTGCGGCCGAAATTGGGGCCCAGCGCTGCCGCACTGAGCGATGAAGAGCTGCTGGCGGAGATCGCCCGGGCGGGCTGACGCGTCTCGTCTTTGCCGTCGTTCGGCTGGGGCTTTATGCGCTCGCGATGTCCTCAAGCGCCCGGCGCGTAAAAACGCGCGCCATGCGCTTGCGATACGGTATCGATCCGCTCGTGTTGTCCAGCGGCTTGGCCGTGCTGAACGCGGCATCCGCGGCGGCGTCCAAGGCGTCAGGTTCGAGCTTGGTGCCGACCAGCTTTGCGGCGGCGGCCGTCGCTTCCAGCGGCCGGGAAGAAACGGCGTTGAGGACGATCCGCGCGGCGATGCACTGACCGTCATCGTCGACGTGCGCGACGACGGCGACTCCCAGGATCGGGAAATCGAACGAGTGGCGCAAGCGCAGCTT
The DNA here is from genome assembly GCA_030853635.1 of Vulcanimicrobiota bacterium. GTDB lineage: Bacteria > Vulcanimicrobiota > Vulcanimicrobiia > Eremiobacterales > Eremiobacteraceae > Mawsoniella. The sequence continues at coordinate 2,858 of JALYUR010000134.1, forward strand.
GCGATACGCGCCGCGCGCCGATCGGCCCGGCGGCGGCAGCGAGACCGCAGTGACGAGCTCGTCCGCACGCCTGGCCCACGCATATATGCCATCATTACGATAGAAATCTGCGACCGCGACTGCGCGCTGGCCGTTGGGTCCGGCTAAATGAACGGACCCGCCGTAAGCCTGCAGCACCGGCGCGCAATCCGAGGAGTTGGCGGCCACGCATTTTGGGCTGCTCGGGGCGACGCGGCAGACCGTGCCGTCGCGTTTCATGCAAAAGCCGAGTGCCTTGCGCCAATCGTAGCTCTGATTGTAATAGTTGCAGCGCGTGTCGACACAGACGTTCCCGCCGATCGTGCCCATGTTGCGCAGCTGCGGCGTCGAGACGGCGACCGCCGCTTGGCCGAGCGCGGGGTAGTAACGGCGCACGACGTCGCTTTGCGCTACTTCGGTCAACGTCGCCAGCGCGCCGACCATCAGCCCGGTGATCTCGTTGTACGCGATGTAACGCAATGCCGCAATGGGGCTCAGTCCGACGAGCACCTTAGGGGTAAAAAGGCGCTGCTTCATGTTGGCGTAGAGGTCGGTGCCGCCCGAAACCGGCAGGCAGTCGGCGCCGTGCTTGGTCAGCAACCCGACCGCTTCGTCGACCGAGCCTGCGGGTTCGTAAGTAAACGGCGGCAGGCGCAGCATCGTCTACAGCGCTGCCGGCACTTGGGGAACGGCCGGCTTGCGCAGCCGCAATACACCGCCGCTTGCGGCATCGAGCGCCTTGAGCACTTTTTCCGCCGTCAGCGGGGTAGAGTAGACGCGCACGCCCATCGCATCCGCGACGGCGTTGGCGATAGCCGGTATGACGGGGTTGAGCGGGCCCTGGCCGGCCTCTTTGGCGCCGAACGGCCCCTCTTTGTCGTCGGTCTCGATGATGATCGCTTGGATGGGCGGCGTATCGAGGCTCGTCGGCGTCTTGTAGTCGAGCAGGTTGGGTATCTTGTGCTCGCGCGCGCGAAACGGCCACTCCTCCATGAGCGCTTCGCCCAGTCCCATATAGGCCGAACCTTCGATCTGGCCTTCGACCGCGGCCGGATTGACTGCTCGGCCGACGTCGTGCGCGACCGTCAGCTTGCTGACGATGATTTCGCCGGTCTCCAAGTCGACGTCGACCTCGGCGACGCATGCGCTATAAGAATACGCGGGCGACGGCCCGACGCCCGAACCCTTGTAGTCGGCGGCGAGCTTTGGCGGAGTATAGCTGCCGACGCCGACGATCGTTCCGAACGCCGCTTCGGCGGCTTGGGCTGCATCGATAAAAGTCAGCTGCTGCTGCGGCTGCTCGATGTCGTACACGCGGCGGCCCGACAGTGCGCAGCGCCGCGGCGGTATGCCGAGCTTTTCGGCGGCGGCCGCCGTGATCTGCTCGCGCACCTTGAGCGCCGCGGCGCGGGCGGCGTTGCCTGCCATGAACGTGACGCGGCTCGAATACGAGCCGAGGTCGACCGGCGTGAGGTCGGTGTCTCCCGCGCACACTCGCACGTCCATCACGTCTACGCCCAGCGTCTCGGCCACGATGGCCGCGAGCATGTGGTTGGAGCCTTGACCGACGTCGCTCGTGCCGCAGTAGACGGTGACGCCGCCGCCGCGATCGACCTTGACGATGGCGCCGGATTGCGGCATCCGGTTCCAGTAGATGGGCAGACCCGCGCCGCACAGGTAGGTGCTTGCGGCCACGCCGATGCCCCGGCCGCGCGGCAGCTTGCCTTTCTTCGCCTGATAGCCGGTGGCGTCCGCCGCCGCATCGAGGCATTCGCGCAGCCCGCACGACGTTATGCGCAGGCCATTGACGGTCGTCGTGTACGGGTCGACCGCGATGCGCTTGCGGTATTCGACGCCGTCCAAGCCGAGCGCATCCGCGATCTTGTCGAGCTGGCATTCGATCGCATAGCGCGGCTGTGTCGTCCCGTGGCCGCGCTTGGGGCCGCACGGCGGCTTGTTGGTGAAGACGCGGCAGGCATCGAACTTGTAGGCCGGGATCTTGTAGGTCACGGTCGTCAGCGCGCCGGTGTAGTAGGTAGTGGCCACGCCGTAGGAACCGTATGCGCCGCCATCGAGCCACGATTGCAGATGGCAGGCCGTGATCGATCCGTCGTTGCGCACGCCGGTCTTGAGCTTGAACTTGACCGGATGGCGGCCGCGATGGGCGTAAAACACTTCTTCGCGCGACAGCGTGAATTTGACCGGCCGGCCGGTCTTGCGCGCCAAGTATCCGGCCGCCAGTTCGTGCGCGAACGGCTCGGTCTTGCCGCCGAAGCCGCCGCCGATCGGCGGAGCGATGACCCGCACGTGGCTGCCCGGCAACTCGAGCACCTGAGCGGCGATGCGATGCAAGTAGTGCGGCGTTTGGGTCGAGCACCAAAACGTGAGCTTGCCGTCCGCTCCGAAATGCGCGACGACTGAATGCTGCTCGATCGGCGCGTGGGTGTTGCCTTCGAAGAAAAACTCATCTTCGAATATGCGATCGGCTTGGGCGAAACCGGCTTGCATGTCGCCGAACTCGAGGTGCGCCTCTTTTTGGACGTTGTTCGTGCGCCGCGGGTTCTCGTGAATCTGCGGCAGGTCGTCGCGCAGCGCTTCGTCGATCGACATTACGGCCGGCAGTAGTTCGTACTCTACGTCGATGAGCGCCAGCGCTTCTTCGGCGGTGAGCTCGTCGTCGGCGACGACGGCGGCGATCGGGTCGCCGACGTAGCGCACGCGCTCGATGCACATGACGGTCTCGTCAGGGCTGGAAGGCAGGATGCCGTAGCGCACCGGCAGGTCGGCGCCGGTGGCGACCGCCGTCACGCCCGGCAGGCGTAGCGCCTTGGTGCAGTCGACGCGCTTCAACCGGCCATGCGGCACCGTGCTGCGCAGCATCTTGCCGTACAGCATCTGCGGCAAGCTGATGTCGTCCGCGAACTTCTCATCGCCGGTCAGCTTTGCAAACGCGTCGACTCGCGGCAGCGCAGCACCCACGACCGAGAAGCCTTCGGGCTTGTCCGCAGGATGCTGCGGCGCAGGCTGGAGGATGGTCGTCGTCGGGACGCCCTTGGTCAGCGGCCGGGCGTCGCCGTCAGGATTGGTCGCCGTCGAAACGGTTCGCAGGTCGCGCTCCGACCGCTCAGCCATTTGCTTTGGCCTCATGCATGCGCCGGGAAGCCAAAGCGATCGCCTCGACGATCTTGGAATAGCCCGTGCAGCGGCAAAGGTTGCCCGAGATGGCAGTTCTGATGTCGGCTTCGCTCAACGTGTCGTTCTGCTCGACCGCGGCAGCCGCCGTCATCAAAAAACCCGGCGTGCAATAGCCGCATTGAGCCGCACCGCATTGCGCGAATGCCTCTTGGACCGGGTGCAGCCGGCCTTCTGACGCCAAGCCCTCGACCGTGCGGATGGGTCGACCTACCGCTTCCACCGCCAGCACCAGGCAAGACAGCACCGGTTGGTCAGCGATGAGGACGCAGCAAGCGCCGCAGTGCCCCATTTCGCAGCCGTGCTTGGTCCCAGTCAACCCGAGATCTTCACGCAAGACTTCCAGCAGCGTCTTGTTCGGCGCGAACGCGCATTGGACGTCGTGGCCGTTTAACCGGAGGGTTCGCAGTACCTTAGGCGGGGCGACCGACATCCGTTGGCCTCGTTCGTCGCTTCGCGCAAAATTGGTTATACCGACCTGGGGCGGCGCCGACCTGTGCTAGGCCCATCGGCTTGCTACGACGGCCAGCGGGCCGGGCGCTTTTGCAAGAAGGCCTCGATGCCTTCGTGCGCTTGGGCGGCCGCCGCGTTGCGCGCCATGACTTCGGCAGTGTAATCGTAAGCTTCCGGCTGGGGCATGTCGATCTGGCGATAAAATGCCTGCTTGCCGATCTCGACGACGGCCGCGCTTGCCTGCACTATGCTTTCGGCCAGAGTGCGGGTCGCCGCGGCCAAATCGTCAGCCGCCACCACCCGATTGACCAAGCCGGCTTCCAACGCCTCGCGGGCGGAGATGAACTGGCCGGTCAGCAGCATCTCCATCGCCTTCTTGCGGCCCACTGCGCGACTCAGGGCCACCATCGGGGTCGAACAGAACAAACCGATCTTGACGCCGGGAGTCGCAAAGCGCGCGGCTTGCGACGCCACGGCTAAATCGCAAGTAGCGACGAGTTGACAACCGGCCGCGGTGGCGATCCCATGCACTTGGGCGATGACCGGCTGCGGAATCGACTGGATCTTCTCCATCAGCGCCGTGCAGGCAGCAAATATCCCGCGATACGTCTCCATGTCGCGGTCGAGCATCTCGCTCAAGTCGTGTCCGGAGCAATACGCCGGCCCGTTTGCCGCTAGAACGACCGCCCCCACGCGCCTGTCGGCGCCTAAGGCGTCGAAAACGTCGCGCAGTTCGTGCATGAAAGCCAGCGACAGCGCGTTGCGTTTAGCAGGGCGGTTCATCGTCACATAAGCCACGGCGGCGTCGATGTCGACCAGCACCGAGTCTTTAGCCGGCTGCGCTCGCTCGGTTGGTTCCAGTTCGCTCTTCATGCGGGTTTGTTCGCCCGGCGACGCGGCGGCGCCTCGATGGGACCTTGGGGACCGTTGCGCGGGACCTCGCGCCGACGGCAAGCGGGCGGGCAAAGATTAAAATGCTATGTGTGACCGTTGAGCAGGTTGTTTAGACCTTGAATATGGGAACGAGATAGCGGTGAAAAACCGGGTGTTCCGACCGGGTGCCAATGGCATCGGCGGCACTGCTGGCGCGAGTTGGTTCGCCCTGCCTACCGATCGACCGCAAGCGCTGGCAGATCACGTGCGCGCAGCGGACCCCGCCGACATAAAACGTCACTTCGCCAACGGCGACTTCGAGACGTGGCTTAAGGAGTTGTACAAGCGCCCCGATTTGGCCGAGGCGGTACGCCGCTTACGGGCGGCGTGGAAAAGCCACTACGTGCCGCGAGCGGAGATCATCGCCATCTTGGAAACCGCGCTGCACCGCGCATCCTGACGCGCGGCCGCTACCGCACGGCCGCCGCCAAACGCTGCGCGGCCTCGAGCACGTCGTCGCGCGTAACGTCGAGATGAGTGACCGCCCGAAAACGGCCTTGGCCGACGCTGTTGACCAAGACTCCGGCAGCGCGCCATTTGCTGAGCATCCTATCGGCTTCCAGCTTCGACGAGCGCGGCGCAAACACGACGATATTGGTCTGAACCGATTCCGGATCGGCCTCGAACGCTTCGCTTGCGCGCAGTGCGCTACCAAGTACGCGCGCGTTTTCGTGATCGACGTTCAGCCGGCGCGGCCCCTCGCGCAGCGCGATGAGGGCGGCCGCCGCGAGCACGCCGGCCTGGCGCATCCCGCCGCCGGCCATCTTTCGGTATTTGCGGCAGCGCTCGATGAACGAGCGCTCGCCCGCGATCGCCGACCCGACCGGCGCTCCGAGCCCCTTCGAGAAGCAAATGTTGACTGAATCCGCGGCTGCTGCCAGCTGCGCGGGCGGCGTGTTTAACGCGACGGCTGCGTTGAAGATGCGCGACCCGTCCAAGTGCACTGCTACGCCACGAGCGTGGGCCGCGTCGGCCATGGCGCGAGTATGCTGGGCGCTGATGGCGCGGCCGCCGCCGCGGTTGTGGGTGTTCTCAAGACACAACAGCGCGGTGCGCGGGAAGTGCACGTCTTTGGGCCGCACGGCTGCCGCGATCTCGTCCGGCTCCAGCGCCCCCGCTCGGTTGGGCAGCGTCCGCATTTGAACGCCGCCGAACGCCGATGCGCCCGCCGCTTCGTAGTAGAAGACGTGCGCTTCGTCGCCGACGATGACTTCGTCGCCGCGCGCGCAGTGCGCCAACACGCTGACCAGATTTCCCATGGTGCCGCTAGGCACGAACAGCGCCGCCTCTTTGCCTAACGCGGCGGCGCTTTCGGTCTCCAGCTGCTTGACGGTCGGGTCCTCCCGATACACATCGTCGCCGACATCGGCCGAGGCCATCGCCGCCCGCATCGCCGCCGAAGGCTTTGTGACCGTATCGCTGCGCAGGTCGATCACCCGAGCAGCGAGTGCCTTATGACGCCGCCGACGACGGTCAGCAGCACGCCGATGTCCTTGATCTGTCGGACGGGCACGGCGTCTATGGGGCGCTCCAGCAAGGCGAAGTCCGCGGCCATGCCCGCGGCCAGCACGCCGCGCTCGTGCTCCTCGAAAGCCAGCTTGGCCGCGTCGGCGGTGTAAGCGCGCAGCGCCTGCTCAGCCGTCAGCCGCTCGGCGCAGACGTGGTGATCGAGGCAGCTTTGGATGCCGAGCAGGGCCGACAGCTTCGTGACCGGGCTATCGGAACCGCCGCAGATCGTGCAGCCTGCGCGCACGGCCGAACCCATGAGATTCATCGCGCGCGCGCGTCGCGCTCCGAAGCGCTCAGCGTACATGCCGTCGTCGCCGCCCCACAGGAAATCGAAGGCGGGCTGCATCGACAGCATCAACCCGCAGCGCGCGGCGCGCGCTATGTGGTCCGCGCGCGCGATCTCGAAGTGGTCGATCGACGGCCGAACCTCGCGCAGCGGGCCGCGCTTGGCGATGACGGCTTCCCAGGCGGCGATCGCTTCTTCGATCGCTCGATCTCCGATAGCATGCACGCCCGGCGACAAACCGGCCTCCGCCGCTTCGTCGAACAACTGGTACAGGTCGGCGCGCGTCAAGTACAGCAGCCCGTCGCCCGCAGCGTCGCAATAGCCGCTCGAAACGGCCGCGGTGTGCGAGCCGATCGAGCCGTCCAAGAAGATGTCGCCCCCGAAGATCCGCCCGCCAAGCTTCTTGACCTTGGCTACGTCGGTAGTGCACGACTTGGTGAAGACCCGCAGCGGCAAAGCCTCGTTGGCACGCTTTAGCTCTTGCAACTCCTCCAACGGCGCATCGCCGACGATCACGTTGTGCAGCGTGGTGATGCCGGCCGCTAGCGCGAGCGCAGCGGCTCGCTCGTCGGCGGCGCGATTGACTTCGGCGGATAGCTTGCGCGTAAACTGGCGCTGCGCCGCGTAGTTTGCAGGGCCGAAAAGCCGCCCGCTGGGCGTCCCGTGGTCGTCGCGATCAACGCCCTCGAGGTCGCCTATGTCCACCAACGCCCAGGCCGCCGAATTGACGACGCACGAATGGCCGTCGATCCGAGTCAGCAGCACCGGCCGGTCGGCGGCGGCCGAGTCCAACTCGCGCATCAGCGGCGACCGTCTTTCCGCCAGATGGTGCTGCTCGTAGTTGCCCGCAAAAACGAGCGGATCAGCGAGCCGAGTCAAGCGCCGTAAAATCTGCGCAATCGACGCGCAGTCGCCGAGGTCGTGATCGCCGCTCAACAACCCCGTGTCGGTGAGGTGTGCGTGGCAGTCGTGAAGGCCGGGCACGATCGCACCGCCCTGGCAGTCTACCACTTTGAGGTCTTTGGATAAGCCCGTCGGCCGATCGGTCAACACTCGGGCGATCGCGCCGTCTTGGACCAGTAGTCCCGCGGCGCGCGGCAAGGCGGGATCCATCGTAGACACGTCGGCGTTGACGTAGGCGGTCAGCACCCGTGCCGCTTCTGCGCTTCCTGCGTGCGGTCTTTGCAGTTTTCCGCCGTCCGTGCATGGGTACTCGTCAATTATGCAGCCAGACGCATCTTTGCCCAGTGGATCGGTTTCCAACGGATCGACTACGCCGGCGGCGGCGCAGCGAACCGAAGCGGAGGAGACGACGCGCCTCTACTCGCTCCAGCGGCGGACGCTGCACATCGCCAACATGCTCGCATCGCTCGCGGCGCTTGGAGTTTTCGCGTCTTCGAAGGCCTGCGCCCGGCTGGGGCACGGCTTTCGGCGGCGCATGAAGCGGCCGTCGGGGGCGACCGCCGCGGGCTTGCTGATGACCGCCGGAGTCTCGGCCGCGGCGTCCCTACCTTTCGAGTACGCTTCGGGCTACGTGCTGGAACGCAAATACGGTCTGTCGAATCAGAATGCGAAGCAGTGGTGGGGCGAGTACGCCAAGGGTTCGGCGATCGGTCTGGGGCTCATGCTCCTATTCGGCAGCGCATTTTATGCCTTGACCCGCCGTTCACCTCGACGCTGGC
>JALYUR010000035.1 GCA_030853635.1 Vulcanimicrobiota bacterium
CGGCCGTGGGAAAACTTTGGTGCCGCCGTACGTGGTGCGCGCGCGCCAGGGGGCGCCTGTCTCAGTACCGTTGTCCTGGGCGCAAGTTGAAGCCATGAGATCGAAGAGATCTGCCGATACGGCCGCCGCTTTTGCCAGCTGGACGGTCGGCAACGTATCGCAGATGCTCAAAAGCACGGGGGACCCGTGGGCAAACGGAGAGTGGAAAGAGCAACGCATCGAAACAGCGGTCAAAGAAGCGCGGCCGCTGCTGAGCGCACGGAACCAGTCGCCGGTCTAAACCCGGCGGGAGCTCTGGCTTAGTAGGTTCAGCGAACGATCGTCGTTGAGTCTCGATCTCGACCGGCTAGCGCGACAATCAGGGCGATGATCAGGACCGCAGCCAATCCGATGACGATCCATTCCGTAGTGCTGATAGACGACGTGGTCGATGTAGTAGTGGTCGTGGTGGAACTGTTCGTTCCGGCTGGCCCCGTCTGGGCCGGCGCCTGTTGGGTGGTGCTGGTATCCGAATTGGGGGCGGAGCTTGCGTCCGCGGTCACAAGATAGTGATGTGCCATTTTTGGATGCAGCTTCCTTTCTGGCAACGACCGGCGTTCTGGGGCGGAAACTTACCGTCGTCCCGCAGACTGTCCTTCAGCCGATGGTGCAAGGTTCGGCGCGCCATAGCGCTTAAAGCTGAAGTCCTGTTAGCGCCGATCTAAAATTGACCCACCCCGCCGATTGCAAAATGACCCACCTAAGCCTTCCTCGGACCTATGGTCCATGTTTACAAAGGAGCTTCAGGTGGAAATCCATGTTTTGGCCCGTCAGGGCAAAGGCATCCGCGCGATCGCTCGCATGGTTGGCTGTTCGCGCAACTCGGTTCGCCGTGTCTTGCGCGGCGACGCAAGAGGGCGGTACGGACCACGCCCGCGCCGGCCGAAGAAACTCGACGCATATACGAACTACGTTCGCGACCGCATCCAGGACGCCAAGCCGGATCGGTTGAGCGCGGCGGTGCTGCTGCGCGAGATCCACGAGCGCGGCTATGGCGGCGGCTACTCGCAGCTCAAAGCGTTGGTACGATCGCTTTCGCCCACGCCCCAGCCGCAGCCCGTACTTCGCTTTGAGACCGAGCCTGGCAAGCAATGCCAGATCGACTTAGTCATCTTCCGCCGCCGCCCACCCAAATTAGCTGCTTTCACCGCCTACCTGGGCTACTCACGCTATGGGTACGCCGAGTTCACCGACAACGAGCGCGTCGAGACGCTAATCGCTTGCCTGGAGAACGCGTTTGAGTTCTTCGGCGGTGCTCCGCAAGCGCTGCTGTGCGACAACGCCAAGACGATCGTACGCGAGCGCGATGCTTACGGCGAGGGCAAGCATCGCTTGAATCAGGCGTTCTTGGACTTCACCGGCCACTACGGCGTCCGCACGCATCTGTGCCATCCCTACCGGGCGCAGACCAAAGGCAAGGTCGAGCGTTTTCACCGCTACGTGCGCGAATCGTTCTACGTGCCGCTGGCAACCCGCGTTCGGCCAGATTTCATCGATGTCGCAATGGCCAACCGAGAGGTCCGCCCCTGGCTCAATCGGGTCGCCAACGTACGCATCCATGGCACCACCAAGGAGCAGCCAATCGCACGATGGCAGCGTGAGCGCGCGCTGCTGTTGCCCTTACCGCCACGCTACAGCGGTCGACGGCCCGGCGTGGACGCCGTTGTCGGCGGCCCGCTCGTGCCGATGCCGTACGAGTCGCTGCAGCATCCGCTAGCGCGCTACCAGGAACTGGTCCTGGAGGTGACGCGATGAGCTTTAGCAACGAGCGTCTGCGCGAGCTGTGCATGCAGCTTGGGCTGGAGGCCTTGGCGAACGATTTTCCCGGCCTGGCCGAAAGCGCTGCTAAGGACCAGATCAGTTTTGGGAAATTTCTCGAAAACGGGCTGCGCCTTGAGCAGCAGGCGCGCCAAGCGCGCAGCAGCACGTTGCTCACCCGCATCGCGGGCTTCCCCGCGATCAAGACGCTGGACGAGTACGACTTCGAGTTTGCCAGCGGCGCGCCCAAGCAACTTCTCATCGAGCTATCGACGCTTGCGTTCGTGGAGCGGGCCGACAACGTCATCCTGCTTGGGCCCTCGGGCGTCGGCAAGACGCATCTGGCGATCGCGCTCGGTTACAAAGCCACCCAGGCCGGCATCAAGACGCGCTTCATCTCGGCCGTCGACCTGATGCTGCAGCTCGCATCTGCCCAGCGCCAGGGGCGCTTGAAAGAATCGCTGCGGCGTGCCGTACAGACGCCAAAACTGCTGATCATCGACGAGATCGGCTACCTGCCCTTCGGACGCGAAGAGGCCAATCATTTCTTCCAGGTGATCGCTAACCGCTACGAACGGGGCTCGGTCGTCATCACGAGCAACCTGCCGCTCACACAATGGGACTCGGCCTTTGCAGGCGATGCCACGATGACTGCAGCCATGCTGGATCGTCTGCTGCACCATGCGCACGTCGCTCTCATCACCGGCGACAGCTATAGACTCAAACAAAGACGTAAGGCAGGATTCGCTCAACCCTCGGTATCAACTGAGCTTCGTGTGGGTCAAAATTAGATCGGCACAACCACTACCAGGTGGGTCAATTTTCAACCGGCGATGACA
>JALYUR010000107.1 GCA_030853635.1 Vulcanimicrobiota bacterium
GCACAAACCGTGCGCCAGCTTTTGGATGCCCGGGCTGCCGGCGCGACGGTGTTCGGCGATTGGGAGCGCGGCGTGACTTTGCAAACGATCTTGTACGTGCCCGGAGTCGAAGCGTTCAGCGGCGAGACGGTCAGGCGGCTCGACTACATATACTTAGCGGGGAAGAAAAAGAGCAGCGAGACCGGCGACGATTTCCCAACGGCTATCGACCGCATCGATTTGGCCGACGAGGAGCCGACCGCGACCGCCGCGCTCGAGACGTTCCTCTCCCGCAGCCAGATAAACGCCGTACTTTCCCAGGTGGCAGCCGAGATGCTGCGCCGGCTGGCCGGCGGCGAGATGACTGCGTTCCCGACAACCACAGATGTGGACAACTGCAAGTATTGCGGCTTCATCAAGGTCTGCACCGGCATCGGTACGGTGCTCGCGTGATCCACGAACCGGAGGTCAGCCTCTCCGAGGAACAGCAAGCCGCCGTCGCTCATGACCACCTGCTTCCGGCGATCGTGGACGCGGGCGCGGGGACCGGCAAGACGTTCACGATCGTCGAGCGCGTCGCGGCGCTTTGCGCCGGCGGAAAACTCATGCCCTCCCAGATCTTGCTGCTTACTTTCGGCAAGAAGGCGGCCGGCGAGCTGCAGCGCCGGCTCGTACAACGCTTGGGTCCGCAACTGGAACCGCCGCCGGTGGCGACGTTTCACGCATTCGCGCTCGGGGTTTTAAGGCAGTACGCTTACGACCTCACGATCTCACCCGATCTCAACTTGATCAACGAAGTCGACGCGCGGCTCGAATTCGCGTTAGCCTTCGGTGAACTGGAGCGTGGCGAACTGCCTGAAGACGCATCGAACTTCTGCCTGCGCTTTCCGCTGCGCGACGAAGTTCGCGAGTCGTTGTTTTTGATCGTCCAGAAGCTCAAGGACACCGGCGCCAGCATAGAGGCGTTCCGCCGACGGGCGCTCCGCGCGGCGGATGACTTCGCCCGAGTGCCCTACCGGAAGATAGTCCAAATCGGAAAGCGAGTGGTCAATGTCATCGCCGAGGTCAGCGACGCTGAGTTCGATGACCAGATCAAAGCCGAGGGCGCGCGCGTGGAAGCGGCCTGCGCCCTGTTCCAGCGGTTCGATCAACGGCTCGCGCTGCGCGGCGCACTGACCTACGCAGACCTGCTTCTGCTCGCCGAAAACGCGCTGCGGGAAAAGCCGAGCATCGCTGCCGACTTGCGCCGCCGCTTCAAGCACTGCATCGTCGACGAGTTTCAAGACACCGATCCACGTCAGGACTCTTTGCTAGAAGCGATCTTCGATGGCTTCGCCGGCGTCATGGCGGTCGGCGACCCGCGCCAAAGCATCTACGGTTTCCGGGGCGCAGACCCGCACAACTTCGAAGTGTTTCGCAGGTCATACCGTTGCGTCGACCACGCCCTGAGCGAGAACCGGCGATCTCGCCAGGAGATTCTGGACCTCGCGCACCACATCATCTCCGTTCATAGCGACGATGCAAGCCCGCTGCGCGCCGCGCGCGGCAGCGCACACGCCCAAGTGGTCCACGTCAGCGCCGGCTTCTTCTGGCCGGGGAGCCCTGCGCCCAATGCCGAGGAGTCGCGAAAACGCGAAGGCGCGGCGGTGGCACGGCGCATCGCTTGGATCCTGCAAAGCGGCCGCAGCGTCGAGGAGTCAGGCCGCCGCGTACCGCTTGGGCCGCGGCACATCGCCATCCTCAGCCGGAACAAGACAAAAATCCAGCCGTACACCGACGCCCTGCTTGAGTTGGGCATCCCGTACAGACTGTTCGGCGGAGTGGGCTTTTACGACGCCCCCGAGGTTATGGATGCGCTGAGCTGGATGAAGCTGCTTGCCGACCCATTCGATTCCATTCCGCTGGCGCGCGCCGCAGCATCGCCGGGCATCGGCATATCCGACGCCACGCTGAGTGAGTTGAATCCGGTCCGGGCTTCAGACACACAGCGGGGTGATCACGACGCCGACGTATTCGCGCGGCGATTGCTCGTCGATCCTTTAGCGGACGGCTTGAACGCGCAGGGACACGAGCGGATACAACGACTGCGCGAGACGCTCGAAGCGCTCGAAAGCTACGCGGGCGCGCCGGTCGGTCTGGCATACGAAGCGATGCTCGAACGCAGCGGCCTTGCGCGCGCCGCCGCCGCTAGCGGCGTACGAGATGCCGCCCAAGCCCTTGCTAACCTGCGCAAGCTGGGCGGCTTAGCTCGCACTTTCGGGCTGCGCAATCCCGGCGCGCGGCCAGCGGACTTCGTCGGGTACATCTACGCGTTGGAGCAGTCGATGGAGGACGATCGTGAAGCCGATCCGCCGTCGGCCGATGCACTGAGCGTCATGACGATTCACGCCGCCAAGGGCCTCGAGTGGCCGATCGTGTTCATCGTCGATGTATGGCCGCGCGGCCAGCACGACAAGCTGCCCGTTCGCGTGGACGAGCAAACCGGCGCTATGATCGTGTCAGAGGGCGGTGACGGCGTCAGGCCTTTTCACACTCATGCGCTCCAAGAAGACGCCGACAGCCAAGGTCACACGCTGCCCAAAAAGGACCGCGCGAAGGACGACGGCCGCGAGCGTGAGGAGCGCCGCCTCTATTACGTCGCGCTGACCCGCGCGCGCGACGAGCTGTTCATCAGCGGCAAGCGGACGCCGCCGAGCAAGACCAATCCAGCGGGCAAGCCGGACGAGTTCCTGGCCGAAGCCATCAGTTGGATGGAGACGCGCGGCTGGCCCGTGGACGAGCCGCTGCCTTCGCTGCCGCTGACCGGCGATGAAGCCTTCCCGCAAGCCCCGCCCGCTATGGCTGGGTCCGACTCGGCTCGCACTGACGCCGGCTGCGAAACCGCGCTGTCAGCCCAACCCAATGGCGCGGTGACGCCGGCGCTGCGACCGGCGGCAAAGTTTCGGGTGCCCACGCTGTCCTTCACGCTAATGGCGCGTTTCGAGCGTTGCGCGCGGCAGGTCAACTACGAACTCGCTCTGGGAC
>JALYUR010000081.1 GCA_030853635.1 Vulcanimicrobiota bacterium
AGGCGCGCCTGCGTAAGCGCCAGGCGCCGTCGCTTCGATTCGAGCCTTGCGCTCGTTTGAGCGATCGATTCGGTCAGATCGCCGATCGCACCGCTCACTCGGCCTATGGCCGCGCGCGTGTCGCTGAGCTCCGCAGCGACCGTCTGGACGCGGAAGCGCGCGGATCGCAGCTTCAGGCGGCTGGCGTCGAGCTTCTGCCTGGTCGACTCGATTTGTGCCTGCTTCTCTTTGATCTTTTGGACGATCGGACTAGATGAGGCGCCGGCGGTCCCGCCGGCGGTCGCTGCGGCCAACATCGTCGCAGCCGCGATCGAGGCGACCAAGCGCCGCGGGTCTCTCACGCCGTTTGCAGGGACCGCCCGACGGAAAAGAGGCTTGCGAACATGCCGACGAGCGCGCCGACGATCAGCAGTTCTATGGCCATCGGCTTGACCGCAACCGCCCCCAGCTTGAGCGGAACGAACGGCAGAGTCAAGCTCAGCTTCGGCGCGAGATAGCGGTAAGCCGCGGCTAAGACGCCGATTCCCAGCAGCGCTCCGAACAGCCCGGACAAGATGCCCTCGAATACGAACGGCCAGCGGACCGCCCAGCGCGTCGCCCCTACGAGTTGCATGATGTGAATTTCGCGTTGGCGGGCGTAAACCGTCAGCCTGATCGTGTTGTAGATCAAAAGCGACGTCGCTACGAACAGCAAGCCCACGATCGCCGCCCCGGCGGCGCTGAAAAACTTCGCCGCCTTTAGCAACGTGTCGGTGACGCGGCGCGAGTAGTTGACGTTCGCGACGATAGATTTTCCGGCCACTTCCTGCGCGACCGGGCCGACGGCATCCGGCACGACGGTATGGATGATCAGCGCATCGGGCAACGGGTTGGAGTTGATGATGTCGAGATTCATCTGGCCGCGCAGCGTCTGGCGCAGCTGACGCATGGCGTCGCGCTTAGAAACGAATCGCACTTGATTGATGCGCCGGTCGGCACGCAGGGAGCGGACCACGCTAGCCACCCTATCGCGACTGACGTCGTCTTTGAGATAGGCCGCGATCGTAACCTGATGAGTGATGTTTGTCATGACCATGTCGAACGACTGGCGCAAGAACAAAAAAGTGCCGAGCAGCACGATGGAAACGGTTACCGTTCCGATAGCCGTCAGCGCCATCGTCATGTTGCGGCTGAAATTCTGCGAGACTTCACCGCAAAAAAATCTTACCTTACCCCAATCCAATATGGTAATGCCCCCGCTCCTCGTCGTGAGCTATGCGCCCGTTGATCATGCGCACGACGCGCCGGCGCATGCGGTCGACCGCGGCCTGATTGTGGGTGGCGACCACGACCGTAGTGCCTTTGGCGTTGATGCGCGCTAGCAATGCGGTTATTTCGCTAGAGGTTTCCGGGTCGAGGTTGCCGGTCGGTTCATCGCATAGCAGGATCAGCGGATTGTTGACCAGCGCACGGGCGATCGCGGTGCGCTGCTGCTCGCCACCCGAGAGTTCGTAGGGGAACATTTTGCTCTTGTGCGCTATGCCGACGAGTTCGAGCGTGCGCGGAACGCGCCGCAAGACCTCGCGCGAGCCGGCGCCGGTGACTTGCAAGGCGTAAGCGACGTTTTCCCACACCGTCTTTTGATGCAGCAGTTTGAAATCTTGGAAGACGACGCCCACTTTACGGCGCAGAAAAGGGATTTGGCCGCGGCGCAGCTTGGATAGCGGCCGTCCGTCGACGACCACCTCGCCGGCGACCGGCAATACTTCGCGGTACACGCACTTGAGGAGGGTGGACTTGCCCTGCCCGGTACTGCCCACCAGGAAGATGAACTCGCCGCGCGCGATGCTCAAGTCGACGTGCGAAAGAGCATGCACGCCGTTGGGATACACCAAGCTCACGTCTGAAAAAGCGATCATGCCTGGTGTGATAACGCCTCGTAGGCCTGTCGGTGGGTCATCCCGAAACCCGGCTTTCGCCGTTGCGACCCTTTGCCCTACACGTCGAATGCTAAGGACATACACGCATGGATTTTGATTTGTCGCCCGAGCAATTGGACGTCGCGAAGATGTGTCGCGAATTCGGCGAGGCCGAGATCGCGCCGCACGCCGAACGCTGGGATGCTCAAGCTGAGTTCCCGCTGGACACCGTCAAGCAGCTCGGCGAACTGGGATTGCTCGGCTTGCCCTTTCCCGAAAAATACGGCGGTTCGGGCGCGGATACGGTAACGTACGCGCTGGCCGTCATGGAGATCGGGCGAGCGGATGCGTCGGTCGGCATTACGATGGCAGCGCACGTGTCGCTCGGGGCGATGCCGTTTTACCTCTTCGGAACCGAAGAGCAAAAACTCAAGTATCTCGTGCCGCTCGCGCGCGGAGAAAAGCTATGGGCGTTCGGCTTGACCGAACCGCAGGCCGGATCGGACGCCGGCGCCACCCAAACCAAAGCTGAGCTTAAAGATGGGCAGTGGTCGATCAACGGCACCAAGTGCTTCATCACCAACGCCGGCACGCCGATCTCGGGCGGCGTCACGATCACCGCGGTCAGCGGCAGCGGCGACGCCAAGCGGCCGGAGATCTCGAACATCATCGTGCCGCAAGAAACGCCCGGTTACTCGCACGCTAAACCTTACAAGAAGATGGGCTGGCGCGCATCCGATACGCGGGAGCTGAAGTTCGACAACGCCGTCGTGCCGGAAGAAAACCTGCTCGGCCCGCGCGGCCGGGGACTCAAACAGTTTTTGGAC
>JALYUR010000113.1 GCA_030853635.1 Vulcanimicrobiota bacterium
CTTTAGGTAGCCGGCTATGACGCTCGTGTCTTCGCGGACGGAGCTCGAACCGGGATGCTTGACGTAGGCGGCGCACGCTTTGAAAGAGATGACGACCGGAAAACGCGCCGCTACACGCAGTTCGTAATCGAGGTCGGCCGGTCCACCGACTTCAGCGTCCAGGAGCCCCACCTGCTCGATGTTTTCCCTGCGCATAAGAACGGACGTCCAAGTGGGGTGCCGGTTTCCGAGCATTGCGAACATGCCGTTCGGCGGCGCGTAGAGACCCTCGCGCGGCCACCGCGTCAACGGTGCGTACAGCAGCCGCCCGGCCTGGTCGAACTCAAGCGTCGATCCGATGGAGAGCATCGCCTCGGGGTGGCGACCGAAGCCGTCCAAAGCCGTTTGGAAGAAGTTCGCAAAGAGCACGTCGTCGTCCGACAAGAACGAGAAGTAGGGAGTGTCGACGCGCCGCATTCCGAATATGAAGTTGTTCAACGATCCGACGTTGGCGGCATGGCGATGATACACTACGCGCGCGTCGGCTTTGGCTATGTCGACGACAACGCGCTCGGTTTCATCGCCCGAAGCGTTGTCGTAAACGCACACCCGGAAGTCGCCGAACGTCTGGGCCAGGACGCTGCGCAGCGCGCGACCCAGCAGCGCGGGCCTTCGAAACGTCGGTACGATCGTCGTTATGAGAGGCGTCGCCGTGCCAAGCGTTTGCGGCATCACGGAACGGGTTCGGCGGCCGCTATGCAGCGCAGATACCCCTGGGGCGCCGCGCTGATCACTAGCTTGGCTTCCACCTCAGCGTCGACGCAAAATCTGCCGTCCTGCGCCAAGAACGCTTTGACCGCCGTCATGGGGCTGTTGCCCTTTGCCCACGGGCGGTCAGGATAAGCGCCTTCGGGCATCAGCTCTA
The DNA here is from genome assembly GCA_030853635.1 of Vulcanimicrobiota bacterium. Classification (GTDB taxonomy): domain Bacteria; phylum Vulcanimicrobiota; class Vulcanimicrobiia; order Eremiobacterales; family Eremiobacteraceae; genus Mawsoniella. The sequence goes on from JALYUR010000113.1 coordinate 905, forward strand.
CCACCGTATCCATGACGATCAGGAAACTGCCGATCGTCACGAGCGGTGAGTAGAGTTTGAGTTCGCGCAAGACATGGTCGTGCGTATGGTTCGAATCTAAGAAGACCATCACCGATTGGCACTTGGCCGCCAGCTCGGTCACCTTCGCGGCCACAGACCTATCGGTCGAAGACCCTTCGATCATGGTCACGCGCTTTGCAAGCGGGTGCGATTCGATCGCCGCGCGATTGTGCGGGCGGATATCGATATCGACCGCCAACACGCGGCCGTCCCCGCCGATCAATTCGAGCAGCGAGGCGAAGAAAATGGTCGAGCCGCCGTGCGCGATGCCCGTCTCGATGATGAGATCCGGCCGGACTCGCCACACTATCTCCTGCATGGCGACCAGGTCTTGCGGGTACTGTATGATGGGGCGGCCCAGCCATGAGAAATTATACGAGTACCCGTGCGCCGCTGCGGCGACCAAGAAGTCCTCGCCAAACCGCCGCAAAGCGGGGTCGGCGGCCATCTTCGCGATCGCGTGTGAGTCGCGGGTGGGCTTGGCGCCTTCGTGTGCCACCTTAGGCTTGCAGACTCATGCCCGCCGCGCCCCTCGACCGCGGCCGCGCGCTTAAGCGCAGCGAGGGGATGGGCACGACGAAACGCCCGCCCCACGACTCGATGCCCGCCATCTGCTCTTCTATCTCATCGGCTAGGTTCCAAGCGAGGATGACGAGGTAGTCCGGACGCGTTGCGAAGATAGTGGACGGGTTTTCGATCGGCATGCGCACTCCGGGCACGTAGCGGCCCTGCTTGTGCGGGCTGCGGTCGACGGTATACTTCATGAGCTCGCAGTTGATGCCGCAGTAGTTTAACAGCGTGGTGGCTTTGGCCGGCGCGCCGTAGCCAACGACGCTTCGGGCCGCGCTTTTCGCGGTTCGAAGAAAATCGAGCAAGCCCGCTTTCACTCGTTGGATGCGGCCTGAAAATGACGAATAGGTGCTTAACTCGTGCAGGCCGGCGGCCACTTCGCGGTCGAGCAGCGCTTGCACGCTAGGCTGCGGCGATGCCGGCCGCTCGGAGTGCGTCAGGTACACGCGCAACGAGCCGCCATGGGTCGGTATTTCGTCTACGTCGAACAGCGTAAGGCCGCATTCGGAGAACACGCGCTGGGCCGTCCCAAGCGAAAAGTATGACAAATGCTCATGATAGATAGTATCGAACTCATTGCGTTCGATCATCTTGAGCAAATGCGGAAATTCCATCGTCAGCACGCCCGTGGGCTTGAGCAGGATCTTGAGACCGGCGACGAAATCGCGCAGGTCCGGAACGTGCGCAAGCACGTTGTTGCCGATCAGCAGGTCCGCCGTCTTGCCATCGGCGGCCAGTTCCCGGGCAACATGGGTGCCCAGGAACCGAACGATCGTGGGAATACCGTCGGCGACGGCACGCTGCGCCGTGTTGGCGGCGGGCTCGATTCCTAGCACTTGGATGCCGTGTCGCCGGAAGTACTTTAGAAGATAGCCGTCGTTGCTCGCCACTTCGATCACGCTGGAGCCGGGTTTGAGCGCCAGCCGCTCGACTATGCCGTCTGCAAAGCTGCGCATGTGCTCGAGCCACGAGGACGAGTACGACGAGAAGTAGACGTAGTCGCCGAACAGTTTGGCCGGGGTCTCGACCTGCTCGACTTGGACGAGCCAGCAACGGTCGCAGACGTAAGCCAGCAATGGGTAGAGCGCTTCGGCTGCCGTCAGTTCTGTGCGTCGGACCAGCGCGTTGGATAAGGGCGACAGGCCTAGATCGGCGAACACGTGATGAAGCGGCGCGGAGCAGAAGCTGCACTGCTTCACCCTACGATGGCCTCGAATCGCTCGATGTCTTCTTCAACTAGCCTGCGGGCATCTGCGCCGGAGCCAAAGCTGCGGTACCAGTTGACCGTCCATTCCAATGCGATGGGCAGCGCTACCATCGCGGTCCAGGCCAGCCGGCGCTTGGCTTTGGCGCTGTCGAGGCGAAGCGAACACGCCTCGCGACCGCCGGCCGTCGAGCCGCGCTTCCAAGAGGCCCCGCTGCCCCATAACATCGCACAGCGGTCAGCCATCCACCGCACGGAGCGCTCGTGGCTTGACGGGGGGCCGAAGTTCCACGCCTCGGCATATGCGCTGCCGGATTCGCAAAGACGCTGCGCCAGCGACAGGTAGCCGCTCAGCGGATCTAGGACGTGCTGCCAAGGCCGCACTGCTCGTGGCAGGCGCACGGCCGCGCGGCGGCGGCGCTGGTACGCCGAGATCAGATCAGGGATGAGCCGGTCGGCCGACCAGTCCCCACCTCCGATGACGTTTCCCGCCCTGGCCGAAGCAAAGGCTATCGAGGAGGCTCTCGGCGGCAGCCTATCGCCGTCTGAAAAAGCGCGGTATGCCGCAGTCACGATCTCAGACCACGCTTTGCTGTTGGAGTACGGGTCGATCCCGCCGATGGCATCGGATTCACGCAGCCGCTTGGCCGGCGCTCGCAAGTCGTAACACTTGTCGCTCGTCACGTTTACGACCGCTCGGACGCTAGAGCACGCTCGGGCGGCCTGCAAAACGCCGATCGTTCCGAGCACGTTCGTGGCGTAAGTCTCGGCAGGCGCGGCGTATGACCGCCGCACGAGCGCTTGGGCCGCGAGGTGAATCACGATCTCGGACTTACTCGAGCGCAGCGCTTTCGCAACCGCCGCGAGGTTCGTCACGTCACCCGTCAGCGACATCATGCCTTCGGCCACTTTGGCGTGGATGAAAAGGCTAGGCCGGGTGTGCGGCGCCAGGCCGAAACCGGTCACTGTCGCACCCATCTGCTGAAGCCAGACGCAAAGCCAGCTTCCCTTGAACCCGGTGTGGCCGCTGACGAAGACGCGGCGCCCGTTCCAAAACGCGCGATTCATCGCCAGGCTTTCCAAGGCGCCTGGCCCGCGTCCCAGATATCGTTTAGCAGTGTCTTATCGCGCAGGGTGTCCAGCGGCTGCCAAAAGCCGGCGTGCAGGTAGGCCGAAAGGTTCCCTTCACGCGCCAGTTTTTCCATCGGCTCTTTTTCCCACACGGTGGCATCGCCCTCGATGTAGTCGATGACGGCGGGGGACAGCACGAAGTACCCGCCGTTGACCAGACCGCCCTCGCCGGCGGGCTTTTCTTGAAAGCTGATGATCTTGTCGCGGGACACGGTCAGCACGCCGAAACGCCCGGGCGGCGTCGTCGCGGTGACCGTGGCCAGCGTGCGCTGCCGGCGATGATACGCGATCAGCGACGCGATGTTTACGTCGCTTACGCCATC
>JALYUR010000116.1 GCA_030853635.1 Vulcanimicrobiota bacterium
AGCCCGCTCATTCGCGCGCGCGTCAAGAACACGTCGCCCCGGTCGATCTCTGTCCTGCTGACTGCCGCAATTCGCGGCGGCGAAGGCCCCGAAGCGACGGCGTCGCTAGCCGTCGAAAGACTAGCGCCTGGCGAGGCGCGTCCAGTCGAGCTCTTGTGTCCTGCCGCGCTGACGCCGACATCTATAGCATGGTCGGCAGTTGCGCTCTAGCGCCGCGCCACGCATCCGCGGCAGGCTATAACCGCGCACCGCCTTAAGATTGGGCCCGCATGCAGCACGAGTTCTTTCCCGCTCCGCAAACCAACGCCGTGCCACCCGTCCTTCCCGACCCGCCGTCGGGTGAGTATTTGCGCGTCGTGCCGCTCGGCGGCTGCGGTGAGATCGGCCGCAACATGACCGTCTACGAGACGGCGGACGATATCGTCGTAATCGACGCGGGCGTGCAGTTTCCCGAAGAAGAGATGATGGGTATCGACCTCGTCATCAACGACATGTCCTACCTGATCGAGCGCGCCGCTAAGGTGCGCGGTTTACTGCTCACGCATGCGCACGAAGACCACATCGGAGGCGTGCCGTTCTTCTTGGCGCAGCTCAACGTTCCGGTGTTCGGCACCGACGTAACGCTCGCGCTGCTGCGCGGGAAACTCAAAGAACACAAGCTGCTCGACGTCGCCCGCACAAACGTCGTCGAGCCGGGCACTGCGCTGCAACTCGGCCGCTTAGAGGTGCAGTTCATCTCGATCACGCACAGCGTCGCCGGCTCGTGCTCGATCGCGCTGCGCACCCCGCTGGGTCTGGTCGTTCACACCGGCGATTTCAAGTTCGACCAAACGCCGATCGACGGCCGACCGACCGACATAGCCGCGTTCGCCCGTTGCGGGCGCGAGGGCGTGCTGCTGCTCGCGTCCGATTCGACCAATGCCGAGTTGGCCGGCAATACCGAGTCGGAGCGGGTGGTCGGCGAGACCTTCGCCGACATCTTCTCGCGCTGTGCGGGTCGCATCATCATCACCTCGTTTGCTTCGAACGTGCCGCGTTTGCAGCAGGCCGCCGATGCCGCCGCTCAACATGGCCGCAAGATATGCTTCGTCGGCCGCAGCATGCTCAACGTCTCGAGCATAGCGATGGAGCACGGGTATCTAAGCGTCGCTCCGGGCCAGCTGATCAGAGAGCACGAGATCGACGATTACCCGCCGCAGCAGCTGGTCATCTGCACCACCGGCAGCCAAGGCGAGCCTACCTCCGCGCTGACCAGAATGGCGGCGCGCGACCATCGGCGCGTGAAGCTCGTGCGGGGCGATACCGTTATCCTTTCAGCGACGCCCATCCGGGGCAACGAGCGCAGCGTCGGCCGAACGATCAACAACCTTTTCAAGCTGGGCGTCAACGTCATCTACGGGCGAGCCCGCAAGGCGCACGTGTCCGGCCACGGCGCGCAGCAAGAGCTTTTGCTAATGCTCAACCTGCTGCGGCCCAAGTACTTCATTCCGGTGCACGGAGAGTATCGCATGTTAGCCCAGCATGCCAAGCTCGCCGGCCAGACGGGCGTGCTCGCGGCCAACACGTTCATCGTGGAAAACGGCGACGTCTTCCAGTACACGCCCGACGCCGTCGGCCTCGTGGGCAAGACGGCCGGCGGCCCGGTGTACGTCGATGGCCTCGGCGTTGGCGACGTCGGCGAAGTCGTTCTGCGTGACCGACGCCACTTGTCGAACGACGGCATGATCGTGGTCACCGTGACGATCGACAGCTCGGACGGCAAGGTGCTCGCGGGGCCCGACATCACCAGCCGCGGCTTCACCTTCGGCCAGCATGCAGAGAGCGACGGCATAGCCGAGGACGTGCGCCGGGAGGCATGGCAGATCATCGAGTCGGGCGCCGAGCGTGGACTCACCGAATGGACGACGATCCGCGACCACGTCTACAAGGGGTTGCAGCGCTTTATCTACGATCGTACCAAGCGGCGGCCGATGATCGTGCCGGTCGTAATGGAAGTCTAGCGCTCACATCGCCGGCTGCCGCGAGCGCAGGCTGCCTTAGGCGCGTCATCGAACGTCAGTACGTCGAAAAGACGCACAGATGAAGAGCGCAAAGGCGACGGCCCGGTCGCGGCGGGTCGATCCGCTGCCCGGCCTCACACTCAACTTGGAAATCCTCGGTATAGTGCTGTTGTGTGCGGCCATTGTGCTCGCGCTGTCGATGGCATTGCCCCACCGCCAGACCGGCTGGATTGGCCCGCAGATAGACGGGACTCTTCACGCTTGGTTCGGCAACGCAGCGTGGCTGGCGGTCGCGGCGCTTGGCGTCGTGGCGATCGTGATCTTCATGGAGATCCACATGCTGGGCGTCATGGGGCTCTTCGCCGCTTGCGCGGCCGGCGAGTTTTTGGCCATCGACGGCTTGTTGGGCATGAGCGGTCGCGGCGGGTCGGTCGGCAACTCCATGGCGCACGGACTTTCTTGGGCGCTCGGGCACGTCGGCGCGGGCGTGATCTTGGTCGGCGCCGCGCTGGGATTCGCCGCCGCTCCGCCTGGCGTCTCGCTCAAGCGGATCGGCTCGGCGGTTGCAGCGTCGGGCCGCAGCGCCGTCGCCAAACGGCGCTCGCTCAAGCTTGGCCGGCCGAAGCCGGCGCAGCGCGCGAGCACCGCAGATGCCGCGAAGCCGGCGCCGGTCAGCGAACGGCCGGTCGCCCAAGGCCAAGCGCTTGACGCGCGCGACCAGCCGGCCGCCGAGGTGCTTGGCCCGCAGACCAACGCGACGCCTGAGCAAAACCAAGCTGTATCAGCCATCTTGCAGCCGATCGCTCCAGCGATCGGGGAGGCGCGCCCGCCGACAGAGGTGCCTTCGCAGGTCCGCGGTGTAGCGCGCGACGGTTACAGCCTGCCGGACTTCGCGCTTTTCAACCCGCCCGAAAAGCGCATCCAAAACGAGAACAGCGCCGCGATGCTGCTCGAAGAGACGCTCGCATCGTTCGGGGTAGCGGCCAGCGTCGTGCACATCGAGCGCGGCCCGAGCGTGACTCGCTACGAGATGATGCCCGCTAAAGGCGTCAAAGTGAGCGCGATCAAGTCGCTCTCCGACAACATCCAAATGGCCTTGGCGGCGCAGAGCATCCGCATAGAGGCTCCGATTCCCGGCAAGGCCGCGGTGGGAATCGAAGTCCCCAACAGCGCCGTCTCGGTCGTGGCCATCCGCGAGATCCTCGATTACTTGGTCAAAGGCGAGGGCAAGCTGTCGATCGGCTTGGGCAAGGATATCAGCGGCCGGCCGGTCGTCGCCGACCTCGGGCGCATGCCACACCTGCTCGTGGCCGGTGCGACCGGCGCCGGCAAGAGCGTGTGCCTCAACGCGATTTTGGCATCGCTGCTGTCCACGTCGACGCCCGACCAGGTGCAGCTGCTGCTGATCGACCCCAAGCGCGTAGAACTCACGGAATACACGGGCATCCCGCATCTGATCAAGGACTGCATCACCGATCCGAAGCTCGCTGCCGGCGCGTTGTACGAGCTGACCAAGGAGATGGACTCGCGCTACGAGCGCTTTGCCAGGGCGGGCGTGCGCAAGATCGAGGAATACAATCAGCAGTATCCCGAGGAACGGCTGCCTTACATCGTCGTCGTGATCGACGAGCTCGCCGACCTCATGCTCGTCGCGCCCAGCCGCGTCGAGACCAGCATCTGCCGGATCGCGCAGCTCGCGCGCGCCACCGGCATCCACCTGGTGGTCGCGACCCAACGCCCATCGGTCGACGTCATCACCGGATTGATCAAAGCCAACATCCCCTCCCGCATCGCCTTTGCGGTATCATCCCAAGTGGACTCGCGCACGATCTTGGATATGGCGGGCGCCGAGCGCTTACTCGGGCGCGGCGACATGCTGTATTTGCCCATCGACGCGCCGAAGCCGGTGCGCGTCCAAGGCGCAATGGTGACCGGCGACGAGATCGAGCGCCTCTGCGAATTCTGGCGCGGCCAAGACGATCCGCAAAACCGCATCGACATCGCGTTGAGCGAGGTCCAAGAAGAGGGCGCGGGGCCGGCCGACGAGCTCGCTTACGATGCCGCGCGGATCATAATCGAGCGCCAGATGGCATCGGTCGCGCTATTGCAAGCCGAACTAAAAGTCGGGCATCCGCGCGCCGTGCGGCTGATCAAAATCCTAGAGGAGTACCGCATCGTGGGCCCCTCCGAGGGCACAAAGCCGCGCAAGATCATGGTCGGCGAAGCCGACGTCGAGCAGCTCGCCGCGATGCTGGCGCCGCGCAAGCGCGAACAAAGCCTGCTCTAAGCCGCCAGAACTAAGCCGCCGGAAGCTGCGCCGAGCGCCGCGACTTTAGTCGCCGTAGCTCTAGTCACGCCCGCGGCACCCCAGGCCCAGTCCGGCGCGAAGCAGAACCCAAAACGCCCATGAGTACCGTGGCAGCGTTTGGTGCTGTCCAAGAAAAGATCCGCTCCGGCGAGCCGCTCAGTCGAGCCGACGGCGTTTACCTCTATACCGAAGCGCCGTTTCACGCGCTGGGAAAGCTGGCGCACGAGCTGCGCACGCGCAAGAACGCCAACCGCGCTTACTACGTCTTCAAGCGCTACCTCAATACGACCAACATCTGCTACGCGGGCTGCAAGTTTTGCTCGTTTGCAGCCTCCGAAAAAGAAGCGCGGTCTTTCCGCATGACTGCCGATGAGATCGTCGCTCACGCCAGCGCTCAGCCGGCGGATTACGACGAGCTGCACATCGTCGGCGGGCACGATCCGCGCCAGACCAGCCTCGATTTCTGGCTGCCCGTCATCGAGCGCTTGCACGAAGAGGTGCCGCACGTCCAACTCGCGCTTTTCACCGCGGCCGAGATCGACTACATGTGCAAGCGAGCGCGCCTGAGCTACGAACAGGGCCTAACGCTGCTCCGCGACGCGGGCCTGACCTCGCTGAACGGCGGCGGCGCCGAGATCTTGGTGGGCCGGGTTCGAGCGCTGGTTTGCCCGCGCAAGGCGTCCGCCGAAGAATGGCTGCAAGTGCACCGGGTGGCGCACAACCTGGGCATCAAGACCAACTGTACGATGCTGTACGGCCACGTGGAGACCATCCCCGAGCGAGTCGAGCATCTGGCCCTGCTGCGCGAGCTGCAGGCCGAGACCGGCGGGTTCAAATGCTTCGTGCCGCTGTCGTTTCACCCCGAAGGCAACGATTTGGAGGAGTACGGCTGGACGGGCGGCATCGACGACTTGCGCACCATCGCCGTAGCGCGCCTCATGCTCGACAACATCGACCACATCAAAGCGTATTGGATCTCCTACGGGATTAAGATGGCGCAGCTGGGTCTGCATTTCGGCGCCGACGACATCGACGGCACCGTCGATAACGAGCAGAAGATCTATCGCGATGCCGGCAGCACGACGGACCAGAGCACCCCGGCGCAGGAATTGCGGCGCGCGATCCAAGAGGCGGGCTTCGAGCCGACGCGGCGCAATCTGCTGTACGCCGTCATGGAACCGGCGTAGCGCCGTGACCGCAGGCGTGCGCTGCGGCCGGATCGGCTACACCAACGTCCTACCGATATACGCAGCCTTCGATGCCGGCAAGGCTGTGTTGCCTGCGCGCCTGACGAGCGCCGCGCCGTCGGCGCTCAATACGATGCTGATCCGGGACGAGTTGGACTGCAGTCCCGTGTCGTCGTTTTTTTATGCCCAGCATTGCGCTAGCCTGACGTTGATGCGCGGCTTATGCGTCGGGTCGCAATCCGCCGTCGCAAGCGTGCTGTGCATCTCTCCTACTCCGATCGAGCACTTGGCGGACCGCGAAGTGTCCGTCACTAGCGAATCAGCCAGCGGGCGCGCGCTCTTCGAGGTGCTGTGCCGCCTGCGCTACGGTTTCGCTCCGCGCTTGCGCACCGTCGAGGGACCCTTGACGGACGGTAACCACCCGCGCATCCTCATCGGCGATGCGGCCGTCGCAGCCGCTGAGCGCAGCCCGGCGGCCGACGTGCACGACCTAGGGTCGTTGTGGCGTGAGTCGACCGGCTATCCGATGGTCTACGCGGTATGGGCGGCGCGCCTACAGTTTGCGCGGCGGCAGCCGCAAGAGTTAGAAGCGGTCAACGCCGCCTTGCTCGAGTCGCTCGCTTGGGGGGTGGCCAATATCGACCAAGAAGTCATTCCGCGCGCCGAAGCTGCCGTGCCAAGGCCGGCCGGCTTCTACGCAGACTACTACCGTAAGCTCTTCTTCCGGCTCGACGACACGGCGCTGTGCGGCCTGCGGGAGTTCTACCGCTTAGCCGCCGCTTACAGTCTGCTGGATCGCGAACCGGAGATCAGCTTCCATGACGAGGTGTTCGCTCGTGGCTGACATCGACACTCTGCTGAGCAAGGCGGCCCACGGCGGGCGGCTGACGTTCCCCGAAGGCGTCCGGCTGTATCGCGAGGCGCCCCTGCACGATCTGGGCCAAGCCGCTCATCAGCGGCGCAGCGAGCTTTATCCCGGCCGCGAAGTCTCCTACGTCATCGACACGACGATCAACTACACTAACGTCTGCAACGTGCACTGCACCTTTTGCGCGTTCTTTCGCCCGCAAGGACACCCCGAAGGCTACACGATGACCCACGACCACGTTCTGGCGCGGGTGAAATGGGCCGCCGATCAGGGCGCCACCCAGATCATGATCCAGGGCGGGGTCAATCCGGACTTGCCGATCTCGTACTACACCGAATTATTTGACCGCGTGGCCAATGAGTTTCCGCACGTCGACATCCACTCGCTATCGACGAGCGAGATCTGCGGCATCGCCAAGCGTGAGAACATGTCGATCGAGCGGGTGCTGACCCAGTTGCGCGCCGCGGGCCTCAAATCGCTGCCCGGCGCGGGCGCGGAGATTTTGGTCGAGCGCGTGCGCCGGCGCATCTCGGCGCGCAAGATCGACAACGACCGTTGGCTCGACGTCATGCGGATCGCGCAGCGTCTGGGCATGCCGACCACCGCCACGATGATGTTCGGATCGGTCGAAACCGACGAGGAGCGGATCAAGCACTTGGACGTTCTCCGCGAGCTGCAGGACGAAACGAGTGGGTTTTCCGCTTTCATCCCATGGTATTACGTTCCGCACAAGACGCCGCTCAAAGGGCGCGAGGCGACGGGGCTGGATTACTTGCGCGTCCTCGCCGTCAGCCGGCTTTATCTCGACAACTTCGCACACATCCAGTCGTCTTGGCTTACGCCGGGCATGAAGCTCGGCCAACTCGGCCTGCTGTTCGGCGCGGACGACATGGGCGGGACGATCCTGGAAGAAAAAGTGGTCACGCTGGCGGGCAGCACCAACAGCGCGAGCCGCGCCGATCTCGAGCGCACGATACGCCAGGCCGGCTACATCCCGGCCGTGCGCGACACGTATTTCCGCAAGCGCGACTATCCGCTGGCTACATCCGCGTAACGTCTTTTCAGGCCGAGCGGGCGCCGACGCGCAAGAAGTCGATCAGACCGCCGAGCGGCGGCGGCAGCGCCAACCGGTTGGGAAAGGCCGTCATGAAACTGTCGCATACGGCGTCGGGCGCGAAGGCCCGCAGACGGCGCCCGAGCCGGCGCAGGTTGATCTCGGTCGAGTAGGTCGCCTCCTCGCCCAAGGATTGGCGGAAGTTGAAGGACGAGGCGCGCAGATACCACAGGCCGGCTTGGCCGGCGACCCGCAGTCCCATGACGTAGTGCAGTTCTTCGGCGACCCGCACCTGGTCTGCGCCGAACAGCTTGTCGGCTAACTTGGCGGGGTTGACCGGCATGCCGGTCGCCGCCATCATGCCCAAGGTCGCCAGCGGCTGGGTGCTGCTTTGCTTGGGCGACCGGCTCAGCGTCTGGCTCGCGATCGACGCGCCATGCAGCGCCAGCACGTCACCGGGCACAACGACCCGTTCGGAATCGCCGTCGCTGAAGAAGACGCGCAGCGAACCGGTGCCGGGCGCAAACGACAGCGTGCGGATGCGCGCGTTGGGCGGCACTTGAACCGCGTATTCCGGCTCGCCGTCGGGCTGCAGCTCGCCGTCCTCGCTCAGCGCGTCGACCACGGTTCATCGACGAAGTTGTAGACATGCTCGGCCCGGTTGAGCCCGGTCAATTTGGCTTTGGTCATGGCGCTGAGCAGCCGCGCCCCCGCGCCGTTTACCAAGCTGATGCTCACGACGTTGAATGGGGCCAGCGGATCGATGGCGTTGGCGGCCGCCATCTCGATGACCAGGCCGTCGGTCAAGTCGTAGAGGTCGCGCGAACGCGTATCCATCGTGCCGGCCGTCACTGTGTACGAAGACTGGTGGCCCTGGCGCTGTTTGCGATGGGCGCGCAACGCCGCTTTGACCTTATCCTCGGTCATGCCGAGCGTGATGCCGTACGGTCCGACGTAGGCGGGATCGTTGACGATCGTTACCGCTACCGCATGCCCCTGCTGCAAGAGCACCTGTCCGAAGGGATACGCCATCATATTCGTCGCTGCGCTGCCCGCTGGCCCTACCGAACCCGTTTGCGACGGCGTTCCCAGCAGCAGCTGCACCTTTGCAGCCGAAACGCCCGGGGTGACGCCCGCCTTGTAGCCGTCTTGCGGCGCCGGCTTTGAGCATGCGACCGCCGCCAAAGCAGCCGCCGCTAACACCGCAGCCAGTCGTCCGCGGGAGTTGTTGAGCAAAGGTCGCACCTCCAGCGAATTCAACGGTCGGCCCCGAGCTGGCAAGACTCGAAAGCAAAAGTGTAAACGCCTAGGCCGGCTCCGGCTGGACGCAGCCGCAGATCGTGGTGCCCGAAGTGGCGGTTCTTGACCAGATCGTACTCGCGCGGTGCATCGACTAGCACGTACGCGCGTCCGGCCGGATCGTAGCGCACGTCGCGGCCCGCATCCGATCTGGAAAGCGGCATGCCGTCCTGATCGACGTAAGCCAAGACCGGTTTACCATCTTCGGGCTTCAGCACGGAGACGACCTCGATGGCGTGGTAGCGCAAGTCGATGTAGTCTCGGCCGGCCGGGTCGTCGACCGCATGGACCATGGCTTGGCCCGCATCGCGCCAGCTTCCCCTCAGGTAGACGCGTCCGTCCTGGTGGTCGCTGCCGGCATCTTCGTAGTTTGTCACCTGGCCTAAATCGTAACCGCGCTTGTTTCCGAGTGCGCCGTCGCCGCGCCAGTCAGCGACGTAGGTCTCGGCCGTGCTCGGATAGCATACGGCGCCCGGCTTACTGTAGTCATCGGCCGGCAGATAAGCCATCGGCTTGGGCAAAGCGGCATGCGGATGATGCGCGTGAACGAGCCCGGCGATGCGCGCTTCCATGTCCGGATAGTCGCCTTCGCCGACGTGATCTGCGACGAGCCGGCCCGACTCGTCGAACAAGAACTCGTGCGGCCACGAGTCGTTGTTCCACCGCCGCCAGATCGCGTAGTCGCTATCTAGGCCAACCGGCCACGTGATGCCCAGGCGCCGCACGGCGGCGGCGACGTTTGCGCGGTCGCCGGAAAACCGGAACTCGGGAGTGTGGATCCCTACGATCGTGAATCCGTAGCGCGCATAACGCTCGTACCACGCGCGTTCGTACGGCAGCGTCTTGAGGCAGTTGACGCACGTGTACTCCCAAAAATCGACCAGCACTATCTTGCCGCGCAAAGCGACCGGCGTCAGCGGCCTGGAGTTGAGCCAGCCGATGGCGCCGTCCAAGGACAGCATCGGGTCGCCCGCCGACAGGCCGGCGGCCGAGGCGGGCTGACGAGCACCCGGCGGTGCGACGGCGAGGATCAGCGCCGCCGCAACGGCGGCAAACGCCCTAAAGAGTTTCGACCTAGTGATCATGCCTATAGTACGGGGCGGGGGCTCAAACGGTTGCCGCTACGCCTCGATCGTTCCAGAGGCCAGCACTTCGTCATCGCTTTGGTCGTAGAGCACGAGCAACTGGCCCGGCGAGACGAAAGGCACCGGCGCCGCGAAGCGCACCTCAAGGGTTGTCCGGCTCAGCGCGGTGGCCGTCGCCGCGATCGGCTTGGCGCGATACCGGCATGCGGCCACGCCGCAAACGGGCCGCCCGCCAGCGAAGAGCTCGGGCCGCAGCAGATTGGGGGAGCTGCACGTCACCGCGGATCGCGCGAGCTCCTCGCGCCGGCCGACGACCAGGCAGTTCGTCGCGCTTTCGGTCCGTACGACGAACCACGGGCCATCGGCGCCGTCGGCTGGAATGCCCTTGCGCTGCCCGACCGTGAAGCCGACCAATCCGTCGTGGCGGCCGATGACGCGTCCATCCGTCGTCATGACCGGGCCCGCAGCCGCGCAGTCGGGAAAACGGCGCGCGATGAACCCGCGATAGTCGCCGTCGACGAAGCACAAATCCATCGAGTCGGGCTTGTCCGCTACGCCCAATCCGAGCTCCCGCGCGAGCCGCCGGGTGTCTTCCTTTTGCCATTGGCCCAACGGCAATACGATGCCGGCCAGCTGTTCGCGCCGCAGGCCAGCCAGCATGTACGATTGATCCTTCGTGCGATCGGCCGCCCGCCGCAGGCGCGGGCCCTCAGGGGCGCTTTGGATGCGGGCATAATGGCCGGTGATGACGCTGGCCGCGCCTAGCGCTCGCGCGAAGTCCAACAGCGCGCCGAACTTCATCAGGTTGTTGCATGCGACGCACGGATTGGGAGTTCGCCCGGCTAGATACTCCGCGCAGAAATAAGCGATGACAGCGCGCTCGAAAGCCGCCTCGAAGTTGACGACGTAGTGCGCAATGCCCAGCTTTGCGGCGGCGCGGCGGGCGTCCGCGAAGGCGCTTTCGCCGCAACAGCGGCGCGCTTTGTCACTCGCCGTTTCGTCGCCCGGCGTCCACAGACGCATCGTCACGCCGATCGCATCGCGACCACCGCGCAGCGCCAAAGCCGCAGCGACGGCGCTGTCCACGCCGCCGCTCAACGCCGCCAGCTCCCGGCCGGCGAGCGCGGCGGGGGGCGCATCGGTCGGCGCGGCTACAGGGGCGTTGCGAAGCTGCGTCATAGTATCACAGGACTAGCCCGGTAGCCCGCAAACTCCTTCCGCTTGCTCGCGAGCAGCTCCGACCATGTACCGATGATCGGCGCGCTCTGCATCTTGAGAGCCGTTGCGAAAACGACATGGAAAGTATCGGAGTACGTCTGGCAAACGCGCGTCAGCACCGCGGACTCTCGACGTTGGAGGCTGCCCGGCAGCTGCATATCCGCTCGATGTTCGTCGCGGCGATGGAGCGCGACGACTGGGCGATGTTGGGCGAGCCTGTTTACGTGCGCGGTTTCCTGCGCAATTATGCGCGCTTGCTGGAGTTGGATGCGGCATCGCTTATCGATGACCTGGACCGCGAACACCGGCTCGTGGGTCCAATCGGCGCAGACTCCGCCCTCAAGCCCGAAATCGCGTCGGCGCAGAATCATCGCTGGTATCCATGGCTCATGTGGCCCATGTCCGCAGTGGCCGCCGTCTTGGTAGCATTGGTGGTATGGAACTTCTTCGGCATCGCGTTACACGGACGGCAGTCGCCGGAAGCGCTGCCGCCGCTAGCCGCCGATCGCAGCGTCGAAGCGCCTCCGGCCAGCCGTGCCGTGCAGCCGCAGGCGCCGCGCCGCGGCATCGACCTGCGCTTGTCGATCACGCAGGACTCTTGGCTGTCCGTAACGGTCGACGGCAAGCGGGTGATCTACAAGACATTGCCCGCGGGCACCAAGCGCAGCTTTCACGGCGTCAGGGAGATCTTGCTGCGCGCGGGCAATGCGGGCGGCGTCGAGGCGGCCATCGACGGCCAACAGCTCGGGCCGCTGGGCAGTCCGGGTCAGGTGAAGGACCGGACCTTCGCCGTCAAGACCGCGGCCATGGAGAACCGGGCGCATGAGTGATTTCTCGTTCGATGTCGTGTCGCGCGTCGACAAACAAGCGCTCGAAGACGCGATCAACCAAGCAAAACGGGAAATCGCGACGCGTTTCGATTTCCGCAACTCCAAGTCGTCGTTCGACCAGAAAGAGTATCAGATAACACTGCTGGCCGACGACGACCTCAAGCTCAAGAACATGATCGACATCCTGCAGACTAAATGCGCCAAGCGCGGCATCTCGCTCAAGGCGCTCAAATACGGCAAAGCAGAGCCTGCCGCCCAAGGCACGGTTCGCCAACAGGTGACCTTCGAGCAAGGCATTGCCAAAGAGCGCGCAAAGAAGCTCGTCGAAGCGATCAAGGCTGCCAAAGTAAAAGTCACGACGCAGATCCAAGACGAGCAATTGAGGGTCTCGGGAAAATCCAAGGACGACTTGCAGAAGGCGATCGCGCTGATCAACGGGATGGACCTCGACTTCCCCGTCCAGTTCGTCAACTATCGTTGAATGCCTGAGCGCTTCGACGACTTGCGGTCGGCCGACGATCGCGAAGGTACGACCCTGCTCCCACGGCCCCTGAGACCCAAGCGCCGCGGCGTGGGGCTGCTGGCCGTCTTAGTGGTCGTGCTGATCGCAGCGGTTGGCGCGGCGTTCATCGGCATGAACGGCGGCCTGCGCAACGCGCTGGCCACACTGCCTCTGGGCGGCGGCCAGAGCTTGGCGCATGTGTTCGGCAAGGACAAGCTGCGCATTTTGGTCATGGGCATCGACGATAATTGGAACGACCTGGACGAGTCCTACACCGCGGGCGCCCGGACCGACACGCTGCTGGCCACTGCCATCGACCTGCGCAGCAAAGACATAGGCGTACTTTCTATCCCGCGCGACCTTTGGGTGGCGATTCCCAAAAGCGGTTACGCCAAGATCAACCGCGCCTATTCCGACGGAGGTCCGCAGCGCAGCGAGCTTGCGGTCGAGAAAACGCTCGGGACGCCGCCGTTCGACTACTACATGGTCCTAAAGATCGACGCGACCAAGAAGATCGTCGACGCGATCGGCGGCCTAGACATCGATGTCGAAAAGGACATGGATTACGACGACTCGTGGGGCCATCTGCACATCCACTTGAAGCGCGGGCCGCAGCATCTCAACGGCGAGCAAACGGTGGGGTATATCCGTTTCCGGCACGACGAGGAAGGCGACCTGGGGCGCATGCGCCGCCAGCGGCAGGTGATCCAAACGGTCGTGCGGCGCTTTGAGAACCCGGCGCTAGTGCTGCGTATACCCGCGCTGATCGGCATCGTGCGCGACAACGTCCGCACGGATATGCCGCTGGACAAGATGGTCGATCTGGCGGCCGGCTTGCGCGACGTCACGCCGCAGAAGGTCCATGCGGTGCAAATCCCGGCCGACCCTGGTTGGACCGACGGCCAATCGGTGCTGTTCGCGCAGCAGGCGCAGACCGATGCGCTGGTGCGCAAGTACCTGGTCGTCGGGTTCGGCAGTCAATTCGACCCGGCGACCGTGCACGTCAAGGTCGAGAACGGGTCCGGCACGCCGGGTGCGGCATCGGCGCTGGCCGACTACTTGCGCCAGCGCGGCTTTACGATCGTGGGCACCGGCAACGCGACGACGTTCGGCAACCGCAAGACGACCGTGACGGGCATCAATGCCGCCGTCTTAAGCGAAGTCACGAAGCGCTTGCCCATTCGCAACGTGCTCTTCTCGGTAGGGCCGGTTTTCGGTGGCGACATAGACATCGTCGTCGGGCAGGACTACCGTACCCAATAGCGCTCGCCTGGCTAGGACTCGAGTGGTGCGCGTCGTCGTCCTGGCGCTGCTCGTCTTCGCCGCCGCCGTGGAAGCCCGGCGCTGGGTGCATCACGCCCAGCTGGAGCTCGTGCCGGTCATAGTTGCGCCCGGCGCGGATGCCGCTGCTATCCTCAACCCGCCGCCCGGCGCCGTTTGGCGGCGCATGACCCTGGATGTGTCCGACGCCTTGCACCCGCCGCAGCGCGCCCGGCTTGCGGTGCTGACCTTTGACGACGGCCCGTTTCCGGTCAGCTCGCCCGCGTTGTTGGCTACGTTGCGGGCGCTCGGCGTTCCGGCGGACTTCTTTGTGATCGGCGACGACGCGCGCAGCCAGCCGGATATCGCCGCGCGGATGGCGGCGGTGCCGATGGAGATCGGCAACCACTCGCTGACACATCCGCAGATGTCGACGCTCGTTTTCGCAGCGCAACTCGAGGAAATAGCCGACGGAGCGGCCGCAATCCGGGAAGCCACCGGCCGGCAATGCGTCTATTTCCGGCCGCCGCACGGCAACTACAACGCGT